>NZ_CABSQF010000004.1:0-183094 GCF_902479695.1 uncultured Phyllobacterium sp.
GGCATGGGAGATTCCTCGATTCTGATCTTTTTCAGAATGGTTTGATCGATTTTCTCGCGCTAATCCAGTCGAAAACAGCAATCGCCGCCCGCGCCCGCGAACTAGTCTCCGGCGAGGACAACCTACCTATTTTTGCTAGCGGCGGTGCTCTGGCACCAAACCCAATTCGAGACTATAGATTTTCGCAGACTGTCTTGTCTGTTCAGAGAAAGAATGCGCTCATGCCACAGGTTTCGCAGCTGTTCTTCAAATCCGCGACGATCTTGTTTTTACTGGGTATCATCATGGGACTGCAAATGGGGCTATCGGGCGATCATACTGCCTTTCCCGCCCATGCCCATCTCAATCTTCTCGGTTGGGTCAGCAGCGCGATATTCGGCACCTACTATGCGCTCAACCCGGCAAAGGCCACCGGACGCCTGCCAATGCTTCAGTTCATCGTCTACACCGTGGGTATCGTTGTGATGATACCGCCGCTGTATTTCCTGTCGCTTGGCAATGCCGCGATGGAACCGCTTGTTGGCATCGGCTCGATGATCGTGTTTGCGGGCGTGCTTTTGTTCACGGCGGTGGTTTTCTCACGGCAGGCCTGACAAGCAGCCCAGGGTCTGGACCCTAGGGCAAAAGCTTTTCCAGCTGCGCCGCGCAATCGCGCAGCGGCAGCGCGCTCTGGCTGGCCTTGGCCATCGCCATGGCGCCGGAATAGGCGGCGATCACCAGTGTGGCCAGCGCCCCGGCCTGTCGGGGTGCGAGTGCCGGATCGTCATCCTGGAATCTCTGTGCAAGCACCCCGACCCAACGCTCAAAGATGGCGTTGGACGCATGGCGAAAATCAGGATCAGCCAGCGAAAGCTCCATGGCGAGATTGTTGAGCGGGCATCCCGTCACCGCCTGATTACGCTCCAGTTCGCCGGCCACCGCGGAAAAAAACGCCAGGACGCCGGTCTTCGATCGGTCTGCCCGCAGCACGGGCTCGATCGCGGTTGCGTTGACCTCGCGCGCCACCCGTTCTTCTATGACGGCAAGCCCCAGCGCCTTCTTGGTGGGGAAATGATGATGCAGGGCGCCGCCTGTCGCCCCGGCTGCCTGAACGACATCCTGAACGCTCGTCGAATGATAGCCGCGCCTTTGGAAAAGGTCCGCTGCCACATCGAGGATGCGTGAACGCATTCCCTGCGGATCATTGACCCTCTTCGGCTTTCCGATCGAATCCTGTGCCATGTCAGCCCCTTCATGCCGCCGCAGACTAACAAGTTGACAAAAACAGGACAACCGGTTTTATTAAAAACAGGATGACCGGTCTGTTTTATGGGGAAGGATTGAACGAGATGCCTGAATTGATGCAACCAAAGGCTGTTCAGCGGACCGAGGCGGCGGGCAGGCATTTCAGTTCCATCGTCGAACTCAGGCGCTATACGCTTCATCCCGGCCGCCGTGACGACCTCATCGACCTGTTCGACACCCATTTTCTGGAAAGCCAGGAAGCCTGCGGCATGACCGTCATCGGCCAGTTCCGCGATCCGGATGATCCCGACGCCTTTGTCTGGCTGCGTGGTTTTGAAGATATGGTAACCCGGCACGCGGCGTTGACCGCGTTCTATGACGGCCCGGTCTGGAGCGCGCACCGCGACAGGGCAAACGGCACCATGATCGATTCCGACAATGTACTGCTGCTTCACCCCGCCGAATCATCCAGCGGGTTTGCACTTCCCGCCGCCCGGCCGGCATCCCCGACGGAAGCCGCTTCACCGGCGGTGTTTCAAGTGGTCACCTATCAACTCAAGCGGCCTGCGGACCAGGGCTTCCACAGCTACTACAGCACGTCCGTCGCGCCGCTCCTGCAAGGACGGGGCGACAATCCGGTTGCCGTCTTCACATCCGAGCACGGCGAGAACACGTTCACCCGGCTCCCCGTGCGGCAAAATGAAAATGTCCTGGCGGTCTTTTCCCGGTTTGACGATGAGTCCGCACACAAAACCCATAGGGCGGTACTGGAGAACGACGCGGCATGGCTGTCGGAGCAGACACGGCTTGCAGCCTATCTCACCGGCAAGCCACTGGCGACACGCCTGCTGCCGACTGCGCGCTCGCAGCTGCGCTGAAGCGGCAACCATGTGCCGTGGACAAAATTCTGAAATCACTGAAGATTTGGTGGAGCCAAGCGGGATCGAACCGCTGACCTCTTGCATGCCATGCAAGCGCTCTCCCAGCTGAGCTATGGCCCCATTCCATTAGCCGGTTTCGGCTAAGCCGGATAAATCCGGCTGGACAGTCGAACGGTTGGGAACCGTTCCGAGGCGGGTACATATCGCCCGCCGCAGAGAAGATCAAGGTCTATTCGCCGGATATTTCCGTTATTTTTCGGAAGAGCGAAAGACCTTGTTCAAAATCAGTTTTCGTCGTCTTCGCCGATGCCGCCGCCGAGGATATCGGTAACGTCGTCATCTTCGTCTTCCTCGTCTTCGGCAAGGAACGTGTCATCATCATCGGCATCGTCGACATCCACATCGACGTCATCGCCCAGATCCGGCACGTCGCCATCGACATCGCCATCGGCTTCTTCAAGCGAAACGAATTCCGGCTTTTCCAGAACGACATCGAGTTCTTCGGTCTCGACCTCTTCCTCTTCCTCACGCGCGGAAGGAACAGTCGAATCAAAATAGCTGAGCGGATAGCTCTTGCCCGTATAAGGGGAGACGATCGGATCGCGGTTCAGATCGTAGAATTTCTGACCTGTTTCAGGGTCAACTCGCTTGGTACCAAGTTTTGGATTTACCACGTTATGCCTCGTCTTCTGGCTGCGCCTGCATCCGGTATGCCATCGTCCAACCGTTTATGCCAGCGCTCATCAAATGGATTTCTGGTCCCATAAACGCAATTCAGCGCATTTGTCAAAGCCAAAACGACGCGAGATTGCCGTTCGGCCGAACTATGCATTTGCGAGATGACCGGACGAACAAGCTGTGTTAGGAACGCCGACGCCTACAGGCTCGAGATGAAACACCAATTTTCCTTGTGATTGATCGTACTCATGTCCCATTCCGCATTGCCCAAGCCCGCCCCCGCCCGCCGTTCCAAGGCCCTGTCCGGAGATATCCGGATTCCCGGAGACAAATCGATATCGCATCGCTCCTTCATGTTTGGCGGCCTTGCCTCGGGCGAGACCCGCATCACCGGACTGCTGGAAGGTGAGGACGTGATCAACACCGGCCGCGCCATGCAGGCCATGGGTGCGAAAATCGCGAGGGAAGGCGATGTGTGGATCATTCAGGGCACCGGCAATGGCTGCCTGCTGCAGCCGGAAGCGCCGCTCGATTTCGGCAATGCCGGCACGGGTGCCCGCCTGACCATGGGCCTTGTCGGCGTCTACGCGATGGAAACCACCTTCATTGGCGACGCCTCCCTGTCCAAGCGCCCCATGGGCCGCGTGCTCAATCCCCTGCGGGAAATGGGCGTTCAGGTGACCGCATCAGACGGCGACCGCATGCCGCTGACACTGCGCGGCCCCAAGGTTGCCGCCCCCATCACCTACCGGGTTCCGATGGCTTCGGCACAGGTCAAATCAGCCGTGTTGCTGGCGGGCCTCAACACACCAGGCATAACGACGGTCATCGAACCGGTCATGACGCGCGACCACACGGAAAAGATGCTGCAGGGGTTTGGCGCCAATCTTTCCGTCGAAACCGACAAGGACAATGTCCGGCACATCCGCATCGAGGGCCAGGGCAAGCTCACCGGCCAGATCATCGACGTGCCCGGCGACCCGTCGTCGACGGCGTTTCCGCTGGTGGCGGCACTGCTCGTGCCCGGCTCCGATATCACCATCCGCAATGTGCTGATGAACCCGACCCGTACGGGCCTCATTCTGACCTTGCAGGACATGGGTGCCAGCATCGAGATCCTCAATGCCCGCCTTGCCGGCGGCGAGGATGTCGCGGACCTGCGCGTGCGCGCCTCCGAGCTGAAAGGCGTGATCGTCCCGGCTGACCGGGCGCCCTCGATGATCGATGAATATCCCGTGCTCGCCGTCGCGGCCGCCTTCGCCACCGGCGAGACCGTGATGAACGGCCTCGAGGAATTGCGGGTCAAGGAATCGGACCGCCTGTCAGCCGTTGCCAACGGCCTCAAGGCCAACGGCGTCGATTGCACGGAAGGCCCGGAAACCCTAAGCGTGCGCGGCCGCCCGGATGGCAAGAACCTCGGCGGCGGCACGGTAGAGACCCATCTCGATCATCGCATTGCGATGAGCTTCCTCGTCATGGGCCTCGTCGCGGAAAAACCCGTTACCGTCGATGACTCCACCATGATTGCCACGAGCTTTCCGGAATTCATGGACATGATGAGCGGCATGGGTGCCGAGATTTCCGTGCAGGAAACACCAGCCTGATACCGATGAGCGCGCTTTTTTCCGCCCTGACGGTTTACGCCCTTTATATGATGTCGAGCGTTCCGTTCGTCGTCTGGGCGGGACGAAGCGCCTATCGCGGCACAATTTCCAGTGGATCATCGCAGCCATGGCCCGGCATTTTGAGTTCGATCATGCGGGTCGTTCTTCCTTTGCTCCTGATCTTCCTCTATGCGTGGAATGTCTCCGATGGTTCCCGGCCGGATGTGTCCGTGCCTGAGGCTGCGGGAACAAGCGATTGGATGCCCTATCAGTTTCTGCTTCTGCCGCCCGCGTTTGGATCAATCGTCGGTTATGGCATAGGCTTCCTCATGGGCGCAAAGGCAAGAAACAGAGAGCGATGATCGAACCTGCTGTCCATTTGCAGACTGCGTTGACAACGGCTCCCCTGCAGGCAGGGAGTGCCTGATGTTTTTCCTGCTCACCTCCCTGGTCATTGTTGGCGTTGCCTACGCCATTGAACGGTTTGCGCTGAAAATTCGCTTCGGGCTCTTCGCCCTGCTGTTCTGGCTGTTCGTCTTCCAGTTTGCCCTGATATTCGCCATCGATGCGCTGCTGCAGAACATGTCCGCCTATCTGCCGGCATGGCTTTCCGCACTGGCGACCACGGTAGGCGGGTTCGCGTTCGTCACGATCGGCATCACGCCGCTGATCACGCTCGTCCTTGCCGCGGCCTATCTGCTGTTCGCCCTTGGCAACTGGCTGTTTGACCGCGATGAAAAGGACGATATCCACGCGCCGGCGCCGTCTTTCACCATTGCTATCGACGGACCGGCTGCGTCGGGCAAAGGCACGCTGGCCCGGCGGATTGCCGATTATTACGGCTATCATCATCTTGATACCGGGCTGACATACCGCGCGGTTGCCAAGGCGCTGCTCGACCAGAACATGGCGCTCGACGACGAATTTCTGGCGGAAAAGGCGGCACGCGGCATCGATCTGTCCAAACTCGACCGGGCAGCCCTGTCCACGCATGATGTGGGCGAAGCGGCTTCCAAGGTTGCCGTCATGCCCGCGGTCCGGCGGGCGCTGGTTGCGGCGCAGCAGGCGTTTGCCCAGCGCTCCCCCGGCACCGTTCTCGACGGGCGCGATATCGGCACGGTGGTCTGCCCGGACGCGCCAGTTAAACTTTACATCACCGCCTCCCCGCAAGCACGGGCGAAGCGGCGGTTTGACGAAATCAAATCCTCGGGCGCGGCCGTCCTGTATGAGGAGATTCTGGCCGATCTTACCCGCCGCGACGCCCGCGATATGGGCCGCACGGACTCGCCATTGAAGCCCGCTGCCGACGCGCACTTGCTAGATACGACGGAAATGGATATAGAGACCGCGTTTCTTGCTGCCAAAAAACTGATTGATCAGGCTTTGGTGGGAAACAGGTATTAAACCAGCATCTGCTACCAGTCCATGCACCGGATTGCCCGCATAGGGCGGATTGGCCCGCAGATGAACCGCAACACGAACCACCGGTGCTGTGTCCGATGACGATGTCCGGACACACCAGGAGTATTTATGTCTCAAGCCAATCCAACGCGCGAAGATTTCGAAGCTCTTCTCGCCGAGTCCTTTGCCACCAATGACCTTGCTGAAGGTTATGTCGTCAAGGGCCGTATCGTCGCCATCGAAAAAGACATGGCGATCATTGACGCCGGCCTCAAGGTTGAAGGCCGCGTACCGCTCAAGGAATTCGGCGCGAAAGCCAAAGACGGCTCGCTGAAGCCGGGCGATATCGTTGAAGTCTACGTCGAGCGTATCGAAAACGCCCTCGGCGAAGCTGTTCTGTCGCGTGAAAAAGCACGCCGCGAAGAGAGCTGGGTCCGTCTTGAAGAGAAGTTCAACCGCGGCGAGCGCGTCGATGGTGTCATCTTCAATCAGGTCAAGGGTGGTTTCACCGTCGATCTCGACGGCGCCGTCGCCTTCCTGCCGCGTTCGCAGGTCGACATCCGTCCGATCCGCGACGTTACCCCGCTGATGCACAACCCGCAGCCCTTCGAAATCCTCAAGATGGACAAGCGTCGCGGCAACATCGTTGTTTCGCGTCGTACCGTTCTTGAAGAGAGCCGTGCTGAACAGCGCTCTGAAATCGTCCAGAACCTTGAAGAAGGTCAGGTCGTTGAAGGCGTCGTCAAGAACATCACCGATTATGGTGCGTTCGTTGACCTCGGCGGTATCGATGGTCTGCTGCACGTGACCGACATGGCATGGCGCCGCGTCAACCATCCGTCGGAAATCCTGAACATCGGCCAGACGGTCAAGGTTCAGATCATCCGCATCAACCAGGAAACACATCGTATTTCGCTCGGCATGAAGCAGCTCGAAAGCGATCCTTGGGATGGTATCGGTGCAAAGTACCCGATCGGCAAAAAGATCACCGGTACGGTTACGAACATCACCGACTACGGTGCATTCGTCGAAATCGAGCCAGGCATCGAAGGCCTTATCCACGTTTCCGAAATGTCCTGGACAAAGAAGAACGTGCATCCGGGCAAGCTGCTCTCGACCACACAGGAAGTCGAAGTCGTTGTTCTCGAAGTGGATCCGGTCAAGCGCCGCATCTCGCTGGGCCTCAAGCAGACCCTCGACAACCCATGGACGACCTTCGCAGACAAGTTCCCTGTCGGCACGATCGTCGAAGGCGAAGTCAAGAACAAGACCGAATTCGGCCTGTTCATTGGCCTCGACGGCGATGTGGACGGCATGGTTCACCTCTCCGACCTCGACTGGAACCGTCCGGGCGAACAGGTCATCGAAGAGTACAACAAGGGTGACGTCGTCAAGGCGCAGGTTCTCGATGTTGACGTCGAGAAGGAACGCATCTCGCTCGGCATCAAGCAGCTCACAGGCGACAAGGTCGGTGAAGCAGCAACCTCGGGCGAACTGCGCAAGAACGCCGTTGTAACCGTTGAAGTCACCGGCATCACCGATGGCGGCCTCGAAGTCCGTCTGGTTGACCACGATCTCGACTCGTTCATCCGTCGTGCGGATCTGTCCCGCGATCGTGACGAACAGCGTCCGGAACGCTTCACGGTTGGCCAGAAGGTCGACGCCCGCGTCATCGCCTTCGACAAGAAGACCCGCAAGCTGCAGGTCTCCATCAAGGCACTGGAAATCGCTGAAGAGAAGGAAGCCGTTGCACAGTACGGTTCGTCCGACTCCGGCGCTTCGCTGGGCGACATCCTCGGTGCCGCTCTGAAGAAGCAGGAAAAGAACTAAGCTTCTCCTGACGTTCTGACTGAAACGAAACCCGCCGGTCCCAGGACCGGCGGGTTTTTCTTTGCCGTTTTCAGATCGTGTCGAACTGGATCAGGATGAAGACGAGCTGACAGACAAGCGCCAGGCTGAGGAACAGCCACTGCATCCTCTGCTCGCGCAGATAGGCAGCGGCACCGCAGACAGCGATCAGGAAAAGATTGCGCAGGGGATAGACCGGCCCGAGCGAATGAAAATGCTCCCGGCCCTTCATCGCCGTGTCGGCGAAATCGACCAGGAAGATCGCCATCAACAGGCCGAAGAACCAGGCACGCCGCGACATGAAGTAGTTTTCGTAGCCGGAATACCCGTCCATGCTGTCGGGAAAAAGCATACCGCAGGCCAGAAAGTGCAGGCTGGCGTAAAAAATGACGAAGAGGTAGGCCTCGAACTTCCACACCAAAGTCTGATGCAGGTAAAATTCAAACCACCAGAAATGCACCACGGTCAGAAAGGTGAAGAATACCCAGCCAAGATGAATCGGATAAATATTCTTGCGCAGCGGATGCTGAATGATGCGGGCGACACCGGTGAGCAGCCGGGAAATACTCAGGCCCAAAATGATACCGATGATCACACGCACATGGGTAAAGACTTCCGGGCTCGGAATATTGCCGTCCATTGTATGCTCCCCCGCAATTGACCGATTCTGACCGGTCCGGGGTTATGCTACCCAAGTCTTAACCCGAAGCAAACCTCGGGAAGATTTATTCGGCCGAGAATTGTACTTTCATGGTCTGCGGCGTTGCTGCGCCTTTCGCGAGATAGGGAAGAATGTCATCCAGCGGCAGGCGATGGGAGACAAGCCTTGCCATGGTTCCGTTGTCGCGCTGCAATATGGCCAAGGCGTCGGGAATATTGCGGTTGAGCGAATGGGAGCCGACGAGACTGATCTGGCGGCGGAAAATTTCGAACGGGGCGATCTGAATGCGTGCGTCCGGCGCGCTGACCCCGAAAACCAGCGCCGTTCCGCCATCGGCCGTGTAGGCGATCATCTCTTCCACCACCCTGGCGATACCCGTTGCATCGGCGACAAAATCAAACGCCTTCGCCTGTTTCCCAAGCGCAGTCGAGCCGGATACCATCGGCTTGAGGCCAAGCGATTGGGCAAAGCTCAACCGGTCCTCATTGATGTCGGCAACGCTGACATCCTCGACGCCCTCCGCTTGCAGCGACAGGGCCATCAGCAAGCCGATCGGGCCCGCGCCGAAGACAAGGGCGTTTTTGGCACGCACGGCATGAGCATTGCCGAGCCCGTTGAGCACGCAGGCCAGCGGTTCGGCAAGCGCTGCAATGTGAAAAGGCAGATGGCCGATGCCATGCAGGTGCGCGGAGTTGACGGTACTGTACTGCGCGAAGCCGCCGTTGCGCGAGACGCCATAGGCTTCCAGGCTGTCGCACAGATTGGTCAATCCCTTGCGGCAGGACCGGCAGGTGCCGCAGGGAATGTTGGGATCGATGGCCACACGGTCGCCGGGATGCACATCCGTGACATCGTCTGCGACCATTTCGACGATACCGGCATATTCGTGGCCGGGAACAAGCGGAAAGGCGCCGTTGCCGTATCGTCCATGCAGCACGTCGATATCCGTATGGCACAGACCGGATGCCATCACCCGGACCAGCGCATGGCCGGGCGCAAGTTCCGGCTCATCAAGATCGGCGAGACCGGCAATGCCCAGGCCGGTGAATTGAATGGCTTTCATGGCAAATCCATCCTGTTGCAGGGAGCGCTGGCTTGCAGTGTTCCGTGGCCCGCACATCCCATGCGGGCCACGGCAAGAGGCTATTTGATGTAGCCGGCGCGGGTCATGATCTGCTCCACCTGCCGCTGCCCGGAATCCAGCGCCTGGTCGACGGTTTGCGTGCCCGCGAGCGCCGACGATATCAGCTGGCCGACCGTCGTACCGAACGCCTGGAACTCGGGAATGGCCACGAACTGCACGCCGGTATAGGGCACAGGGTCTTTCGTCGGCTTTGTCGGGTCGGCCGCCATGATGGATTTCAGGACCGTTGCGGCAAACGGCGCGGCCTTCTGATAGTCCGGATTGTCATAGGTGGATTTGCGTGTTCCCGGCGGAACCGCAACCCAGCCTTCACTGGCGGCAACCCGCTTGACGTACTCCTTCGACGTCGCCCATTTCAGGAAGGATTTCGCCGCGTCGACTTTCTTCGACGTGGCGGGAATGGCCAGGGTCCAGGCCCAGGACCAGCCGGCGCCGTTGGGTGTCACCTGAACGGGTGCCCGCGTGAACGCCACCTTGTCCGCCACCTTGCTTTGCTTGGGATCGAAAACACGGCCGGCCGCCGATGTCGCATCGATCCACATGGCGCAGTGGCCGGTGGCAAACAGCGCCTGGTTTTCATTGAAGCCGTTCGAGGTCGCACCGGGCGGGCCGTACTTCTTCATCAGGTCGACATAGGTCGTGATGGCCTCTTTCCACGGCGCCGAGTTGATCTGCGGTTTCCAGTCCATGTCGAACCAGCGCCCGCCATAGGTGTTGATCATGGTTCCGAGGAACGCCATGTTCTCGCCCCACCCGGCCTTGCCGCGCAGGCAGATGCCATACTGCTCTTTCGACGTGTCGGTCAGCTTGGCGGCAAACTGCTTGATCTGGTCATAGGTGGGCTGATCCGGCATGGTCAGGCCCGCCGCATCGAAGAGATCCTTGCGGTAGAGCGTGAACGAGCTTTCCGTATAGAACGGGACCGCATAGAGCTTGCCGTCGACCGTCAGGCCCTTTTTGATCGGATCGAGCAGATCAGCGTAATCATAATCGTCGCCGAGGTCATCCACCGACGCCAGCCATCCGGACTTGCCCCAGATCGGCTCCTCGTAGCCGCCGATGGTCAGGATATCGAACTGGCCGCTTTTGGTGGCAATATCGGTGGTCACACGCTGACGCAGCACGTTTTCTTCCAGGACCACCCAGTTGAGCTTGTTGCCGGTCGCCTTCTCCCATTCGGGCGACAATTTCTGCATCACGATCATATCGGCATTGTTGACGGTCGCGATGGTCAATTCTTCTGCAGACGCAGTGCTGGCAAGAGCGCCGGTGGCGGCGGTCATGAGCAGCAGGTGCGTTGCCCTCCTCAAGGTAACGCTCATTCTCTCCTCCTCCAAGGTTAAGTCCACGAACTTTACGCACGTAAACTTAAAATAAGTCATACCAAAATATTTGCAGGTCTGTATACAAGAATCTGCAGGGCGGATTTCTGCCGAAGCAGTGACCTTCCCCATGGCCGGCGTGCTTCCACTATCGCCGGTAGGGAACATTGCCGGGTACCGGACGTTACAGGAGCGAAAGTTTGACATGATCCAGAATTGTTGTGGCTCAATCAAAAACTTGACGCATGTGATCGGCTCTGTAAATTTTTGATTGGCCTCGCGGGTTGCGGGTGCCAGGCATGCAAACGGAAAGACCGATGAAATTGTCTCAGGACATTTTCTTCACAAGCACGGCGATGTCTCCTAAAACAGGCGAATCGGTCGTGAAAAGGGAATGCACGCGGTGAAAAAGACGATCAGAACAATGGAAGACTTTTCCGCGTTTGTCGGCCTGTCGCGGCCCACCGTGTCGAAATACTTCAACGACCCCAACTCCGTGCGCAAGAAGACCCGCGACATCATCGAGGCCGCCGTCAAGCAATCCGGCTTCCGCCCGAATATTTTCGCGGTCAATCTCAATCGCCGCCGCACCAATATTCTCGGCATCATCATCCCGAATTCAACCGATCCGTTCTACACGGCCCTGACCCGCCGGATCGAAGGCATCGCCGAACAGGCGGGTTATCTCGCTTTCGTTCTCAGCTCCGACGGCAAACCCGAACTGGAAGAGCGCGCCATCGAAACCTTCAAGTCGATGAATGTCGCCGGGTCGATCATCGCGCCGCTCGGCGTGCAGTCGCACCAGGAAAAACTGCTGAAACTGGGCGAGTCCATTCCCATGATCTATGTGGACTCACCCCTGGATACGGTTTCGCCCTTCGTCGGCACCAACAACCGGCAGAGCTTCCAGCTTATTGTCGATTATCTCACCCGTTCCGGCGATGCGCCGTGCTATTTCGGCATGCCGCCGGTCAACAGCAACGCATTTGAACGGCGCGAGGCCTATTGCGAAGCAATGGACAGCCTGAAGCTTGAGCCGCGCGTCATCGAAGTGGAGCAGGCCGCCGACTGGGATTTCGAGAAATCCGCGTTCGACGCCACGACGCAGATCCTGCGCGATGGCGGCTTTCCCACCAGAACCGTGCTCTGCGCCAATGACCGTGTGGCTTTCGGCGTGATTGCCGCCGCCTTCCAGGCCGGCGTGAAGGTGGGGCGCGGGGAGGACTGTGATCTGCGTGTTGCCGGCCATGACGATCAGCCCCTGTCGCGCTACATGTGCCCACCCCTGACGACGGTCGCCCAGAACTACAACGAGATCGGCAGGCTGGCGGCGGCCCTGCTGTTCCACAAGCTCGGCGAGCATCAGGACTCGAAGTTCGAACTGCCTGCCAATGAACGGATATTGCTGAACGCCGAGATCATGCTGCGCATGTCAGCCTGATGCAAAACTTGTCGCGCGTAAAGATTTATTTGTTGACACGGAAATAATAGGGCTTATCTGTTTGTGCCGAGCGCAATGACGATTCAAGCGCGAGACAACAGGCAGACAGCGACATGACGGTTGACGTGACCCCTTCCTCCCTGGCCCCGGAGGGCCTTGGCCCGACGATCACTGTTGGCGAAATCCTCGTCGAGATCATGGCCACCACCATCGGCAAAGGATTCCTCGGCGCTCAGCCGCTGATCGGACCTTTTCCAAGTGGTGCGCCGGCTATCTTTATCGACCAGGTGGCCAAACTCGGCGGACAGGCCGGTATCATTGCCACGGTCGGCAATGACGATTTCGGGCGCCTGAACGTTGAACGGCTGCGCCGGGACGGTGCAGATGTCTCGGCCATCGCCGTCAGCCCCGATTATCCCACGGGCAGCGCCTTTGTCCGTTATGCCGATGATGGCACGCGCGATTTCGTCTACAACATCGCCCGCAGTGCCGCAGGTAACATCGACCTGAACGACAACGCCAGGGCCCTGATTGCGCGCGCCGGTCATTTGCACGTCATGGGATCCGCCCTGTCGATCCCGGCGGTTTGGCCGATCATCGACTATACCCTCCGGGAGATCAAGCAGCGCGGCGGCACGCTCTCGCTCGACCCCAATATGCGCAAGGAACTGGCCGCCGGCGAAGAGACCGGACGCCAGTTCAAGACCCTCGTGGCGGCGAGCGACCTGCTCCTGCCATCGGGCGACGAGCTTTTCGTGGCCTGCCCGGCGGCCACCGAAGACGAAGCGATCAAAGAGCTCCTCGCCTCCGGCATTGCGGAAATCGTGGTGAAGCGCGGCCAGCATGGCTCGGCGCTGTACACCGAGGCGGGCAGTGTCAGCCGCCCGGCATTCCTCGTTGATGAAATCGACCCGACCGGCGCCGGCGACTGCTTCGGCGCCACCTATCTCACCTGCCGCCGTCTCGGCCATGCAGCGGCGCAGGCGCTCGATTATGCCAATGCCGCCGGCGCCCGCAACGTGACCCACCGCGGCCCCATGGAAGGCACATCGACCTTCCCGGAACTCGACCAGTTCATCGCCGCGACACCAAGGAAGTAAGATGTTCAAGTCCCTCGCCCAATTGGCCACGGCGCACCGCAATGGTGACAATGCCGGTATCACATCCGTCTGCTCTGCCCATCCCCTTGTCATCAGGGCGGCCCTGCGGCGCGGCAAAAAGCACGGACAGATCGTCCTCATCGAGGCGACATGCAATCAGGTCAACCAATATGGCGGCTATACCGGCATGACGCCGGTCGACTTCGTCGTCTTCGTCGAAGCGATTGCCCGCGAAGAAGACTTTGACCGCAACAATCTCATCTTCGGCGGCGATCATCTCGGCCCCAATCCATGGCGCAAGCTGCCGGCGGAAGAGGCCATGGCCAAGGCGGAAGCCATGGTCATCGACTATATCCAGGCCGGCTTCACCAAGATCCATCTGGACGCCAGCATGGGCTGCGCCGGTGAGCCGCCGGCGCTCGATGACGAGGTCACGGCCCAGCGTGCCGCACGGCTCGCCAAGGCCGCCGAGCAGGCGGCAGCGGCAAGCGGCTTTGCTCTGCCCAATTACATCATCGGCACGGAAGTACCGGTTCCGGGCGGCGCGGACCATGAACTCACCGAGGTCACGCCCACCAGCCCGGATGCGGCACGCCACACCATTGCAGTTCACCGCGCACGCTTTGCCAGCGAAGGACTTCAGGCTGCCTTCGACCGCGTCATCGGTATTGTCGTGCAGCCCGGCGTCGAGTTCGGCAATGAGAATGTCGTCGAATACAGGCCGGATCAGGCTGTGGCACTGGCGAAACTGCTGGCGCATGAACCGCAATTCGTGTTCGAAGCCCATTCCACCGACTACCAGACGGTGCAGTCGCTTTCCGCGCTCGTGCGCGACGGGTTCCCGATTCTCAAAGTCGGCCCCGGCCTGACCTTTGCACTGCGCGAAGCGCTCTACGGGCTCGACCTGATCGCGTCGGAACTGGACACATCCTATGGCGAACGCTCTCTCGCCCGCGCCATGGAACGCCTGATGCTGGAAAAGCCGGGGCATTGGGCGTCGCATTACAGCGGAGCGGACGATGCACTGCATATTCAGCGCCACTACAGCTACAGCGACCGCATCCGCTATTACTGGACCGAGCCGGAAGCCATGCAGGCCGTCAGCACGCTCATGGCTGCTCTGGCCGGGCGTGACATTCCCGAAACGCTGCTGCGGCAGTTTTTGCCCGATCTTGCCGTTCATCCCGCGGACCGCAGCAATCCGGAAGCCATCCTGATTGCCGCCGTCGACCGCGTGCTTGCGGATTATTCCGCTGCCTGCGGCTGGTAACGGCGCCCGGCACTATTCCGTCCGGCCAAGCGCGGCAACGCGCCGCGAGACCTGCTGTCGATCCACCCTTTGCCTTCGCGGCAAAAGGCTTTAAACAGCAGGGGAATATTGGACGATTTCCATAGGAGTGCCAGATGACAATCACGAAGCCAAAACTTGTCACGATTTTCGGGGGTTCGGGTTTTGTCGGTCGTCACGTCGTGCGGGCCCTGACCAAGCGCGGCTATCGTGTTCGCGTCGCCGTGCGCCGGCCCGACCTTGCTTTCCATCTGCAACCCCTCGGCGGCGTTGGCCAGATCCAGGCCGTTCAGGCCAATCTGCGTTACCGCTGGTCGATCGACCGCGCCGTTGCCGGGTCCGATCACGTCATCAATCTCGTCGGGATTGCCTATGAAAGCGGCGCCCAGCGCTTCAGCACCGTGCATGAATTCGGTGCCCGTGCCGTGGCCGAAGCTGCGCGCGCTGCCGGCGTTCCGCTGACCCACATGTCCGCGCTCGGTGCGGATAAGCACTCGTCCTCGCTTTATGCCAGCACCAAGGGCCGCGCCGAAGCGGCCGTGCACGAGACATTGCCCGATGCGGTGATCATCCGCCCGTCCATCGTGTTCGGACCGGAAGATGATTTCTTCAACCGCTTTGCCGGCATGGCGCGCATCTCGCCCTTCCTGCCGCTGATCGGTGGCGGCAAGACCCGGTTCCAGCCGGTTTATGTCGGCGATCTCGCGGAGGTGTTTGCCCGCTCCGTCGATGGCTCGCTCAATGCCGGACAGGTCTATGAACTCGGCGGTGCCGAAGTGCTGACGTTCCGCCAGTGCCTGCAGGAAACCCTGCGCATCATCGGACGCAAGCGCATCCTGGTCTCCATTCCATGGTGGGTTGCCAAGCTTCAGGGCTCTGTTCTCGGCCTTCTGCCGAAACCGCTTCTGACCAAGGATCAGGTGGTGCTGCTGCAGAAGGACTCCGTTGTGTCCGAAGCGGCAAAGAGGGAAAATCGCACGTTGGAAGGCCTCGGCATCCAGCCGCAGACAATCGAGACGATCCTGCCGTCCTATCTCTGGCGCTTCCGTGCGCAGGGCCAGTATTCGAGCCAGAAACCCGCCTGATTCCGGCGGTACAGTTCCAAACAAAACCCCGGCTTCGACCGGGGTTTTTTGTCTTCCTACTTCGCCAGGATAAGCGCGATCAGGCCGACCGTACCGACGATCACCCGCCAGTAGGCAAACAATGCAAAGCCGTGCCGCGAGACATAGTCCAGAAGATACCGCACGACGAAGACGCCCGATATGAAGGCTGCGACAAAGCCGATGGCGATCAGCGATGCATCGTTGAGCGTCAGCACATCGCGGTTCTTGAAGAGGTCGTAGGCAAAGGCGCCCGCCATGGTCGGCATCGCCAGGAAGAACGAGAACTCGGCCGCCGAGCGCTTGTCCGCGCCAAGCAGGAGCGCACCGACGATGGTCGAGCCGGAACGCGACGTTCCGGGGATCATGGCGAGGCACTGGATGAAACCGATCTTCAGGCACAGCGACAACGGATAGTCCATCACATTGGTGTAGCGCGGCTTCAGGTCCAGCCGGTCCACCCAGAGCAGAATGATTCCGCCGACAATCAGCATGATGCAGATCAGCATCGGCGATTCAAACAGCACCGCCTTGATGAACCCATGCGCCAGCACGCCGATGACGACGGCCGGCAGGAACGCGACGAGAATGCCGGCGACGAAACGCCGGGTGCCCGCATCGCCGGGAAGGTCCCGGGCAATTTTCAGCAGGCGGCCGAAATAGACGGTGAGAATGGCCAGGATCGCGCCAAGCTGGATCAGAACCTCGAATGTCTTGCCGTTTGATTCAAAGCCGAGGAAGCGTCCGGCCAGCAGCAGATGCCCTGTGGAGGAGACCGGTATAAACTCTGTTAACCCTTCCAGCAATCCGAGAAAAAGGGCTTCGACAATTGTCTGCGATTCCATGATTATGACTTCCGATGGTGATCCCGGTCAGGATGATCACATGCTGTTTGCTTGTCTCACGCCGCAGTTGCGCCTATAGGTTCGCATAGACTCAAGGGCGGCCGAGCAATACGCTGCCCCCCGATAAAATGCCAGTTCGAAAGATTTATGAAACACCTGCCATGTTGACGCTTTTCCATCATCCGATGTCCACCGGTTCGCGCTATGCCCGGCTTATCCTCAACGAATATGATATTGAAGTTGAGCTGATTGAGGAAAACAGCTGGTCGAGACGCAAGGAGTTTCTGGCGCTCAACCCTGCCGGGACGCTGCCTGTGCTGCTGGCGGAAGGCGATGTTCCGGTTGCCGGCGCCACGGTGATTTCCGAATATATCGATGAGACGCGCGGCGCCCTGAAGCGCAGCCGCCGCCTGTTTCCCGAGGATTCGCTCAACCGCGCCGAAGTGCGCCGTCTCGTCGACTGGTTTCTGATCAAGTTCGAAAACGAAGTGACGCGGCACATGGCGCGCGAGCGCATTTTCAAGCTGCACATGACCGCCGAACAGGGCGGAGGCGCACCGGATTCCACCGCCATCCGGGCCGCCCGTGCCAATATCACCCAGCACATGAAATATATCGACTGGCTGACCGCGACGCGCAACTGGCTGGCCGGCCCGACGCCGAGCTATGCCGACATGGCCGCGGCCGCGTCGATTTCCATTCTCGACTATCTCGGCGAGATCAAGTGGTCGGAATACAAGGCCGCCCGGGACTGGTACACGCGCATGAAATCGCGCCCGTCCTTCCGCCCGTTGCTGTCGGACCGCGTGCGCGGCCTGCCGCCATCATCGCATTACGGCGATCTGGATTTCTGATGCTGCCCGCGGATGCAAAAGCCGCGACACGTTCAGGGCCAAAGGCGCAGCCGCAGCGGCTGAAACAATTCATCATTGAGGAGGCGCGGGCCGCAGGCTTCGACCTTGTCGCGATTACACGGCCGGATGCCATTCCGCTCGCCGAGGAGCGCTTGCGCCACTATCTGGAAAAAGGCCGCCACGCCAGCATGGCGTGGATGGCGGAAACCGCCGAGCGCCGCGCCGACCCCCGGACGCTGTGGCCCGATGTGCGCTCGATCATCGTGCTGGCGATGAACTACGGCCCGGACAGCAATCCCCTGGACATCCTCGCCCGGAAGGACAAGGCAGCCATCTCCGTCTATGCGCAGAACCGTGACTACCACGATATCATCAAGGGCAAGCTGAAGGGCGTCGCCAGCCGGTTTGCTTCGCGGGCCGCGGGCGAAAACGTCAAGGTGTTCGTCGATACGGCACCGGTGATGGAAAAGCCGCTTGCCGAGGCGGCCGGTCTGGGCTGGCAGGGCAAACACACCAATCTCGTCAGCCGCAGCCATGGTTCCTGGCTGTTCCTGGGCACGATCTTCACCACGGCGGAACTCGAGCCGGATGGACGCGAAACGGATCATTGCGGCACCTGTCATGCCTGTCTCGACATCTGCCCGACCAATGCCTTCCCGGCGCCCTATCAGCTGGATGCCCGGCGCTGCATTTCGTATCTGACTATCGAACACAAGGAGCCCATTGCGCCGGAATTCCGCAAGGCCATGGGCAACCGCATCTACGGCTGCGACGATTGCCTCGCGGTCTGCCCCTGGAACAAATTTGCCGGGATGGCGCGGGAAGCCAGGCTGCAGGCGCGCGACGATCTGAAAGCCCCGGACCTGGCAACCTTCCTCATGCTTGATGACGCCGCCTTCCGCACGCTCTTCTCCGGCTCGCCGGTCAAGCGCATCGGCCGGGATCGCTTCCTGCGCAACGTGCTCATCGCCAGCGGCAACTCCGGACAACCCGATCTGGTTGCGCTGGTCGAGCGGCATCTCGACGATCCCGCGCCCATCGTGCGCGGTGCCGCCGTCTGGGCGCTCGGGGAGCTTGTCGATGCGGCGCATTTTGCTACGCTGCAAATACGCTATGCTGCGCAGGAAGGCGATGCCAGCGTACTGACCGAATGGCGCAATGCAGGAAAGAAACAATGATGCGGATTTTTCTCTTCGGGGCCGGTTATTCCGCCCGGGCTTTTGCCCGGATCATGGCCGACACAACGGATTTCATCGGCGGGACGACACGCGACAACGACAAATTCGCGGCACTCAAACAGGACGGCATCACGCCGTTCCTGTTTCAAGGCACCCATGCATCGCAGGAAATCGTCGGCGCCCTGGAACAGGTGACCCACATCGTCATTTCGACGTCGCCGGGGCAGACCGGCGATCCCGTTCATGCGCAGTTCGGCGAGACGATCCGCTCCGGCATGCCGAAACTCCAATGGATCGGCTATCTCTCCACCGTCGGCGTCTATGGTGATTATGGCGGCGCCTGGGTCGATGAAACCACGCCGTGCCATCCGGTGTCGGCGCGCTCCGTCGAACGGGTCGATGCGGAAAATGACTGGCAGAAACTGGCCGATGAACACAAGGTGCCGCTGGCGATCCTGCGGCTCGGAGGCATTTACGGGCCGGGACGCAATGCGTTCGTCAATCTTGCCAATGGCACGGCGCGCCGCCTCAACAAGACGGGACAGGTGTTCAACCGCATTCATGTGGACGATATCGCCAGAGCTTTGCGCTTTCTTGCCGAGCGCAACGAGGGCGGCCTGTTCAACATCACCGACGACGAACCCGCACCGCCACAGGAGGTGGTCGCCTATGCCGCCGAGCTGATGGGCATCGAACCGCCGGCCGAAACCCATTTCGAGACCGCGGAACTGACCCCCATGGCGCGCTCCTTCTACGGCGAGAACAAACGCGTCTCCAATGCACGCATCAAGAAACTGGGTTTTGCCTTCCGCTATCCCGACTATGGAACGGCTTTTTCGATGATGTGGCGCGACGGAAGCTGGCGCTAGCCACGCTCTAAAACTTCGTGACCACGCTGATGCCGGTTCCCTCGAACCGGTCCATCGCCATCAGGGCCGACGGCGCTTCATCGAGGGCGATCCGCTTGCCGATCAGCTTTTGCGGGGCAAGTTTTCCCTGCTCCAGCATGTCCATCAGCGCCTTGTAGCGAAAGGCCTGCATGCCATGGCTGCCAAGGATTTCCAGCTCATAGGCGATGACCTTGTCCATCGGGATCGGCGCGCGGGCGTGATCGCCCAGCATCAGGCCGACCTGTACGTGGCGGCCGCGACGGCGCAGATTGGCGATGGAATTGAAACAGGTCGAGGGATGGCCAAGCGCATCGATGGAGACGTGAGCCCCGCCCTTGGTGATCTCCTTGACGGCCCCGACGATATCCCGCTGCTGCGACCCGTTCACCGTGGCGACGGCGCCCAGTTCCCGGGCGAAGGCAAGCTTTTCCTCGGTCAGGTCGACCGCGATCACATTGGCGCCCATGGCCGTCGCGATCATGATCGCCGACAGGCCGACACCGCCGCAACCGTGGACAGCCACCCATTCGCCGGGCTTCACCCTGGCCTGATCGACCACCGCCCGGAATGAGGTCACGAACCGGCAGCCGAGGCTCGCCGCCGTGGCGAAATCCAGCGTATCGGGCAGGCTGACCAGATTGGTATCGGCAAAATCCACCGCGACATATTCGGCAAAGGAACCCCAGGCGGTGAAACCGGGCTGGAACTGATGTTCGCACACCTGATGATTGCCGGAGTTGCACTCGAAACAATGGCCGCATCCGCCGACAAACGGTACGGTGACCCGGTCGCCGATCTTCCACTGGGTGACATGGCTGCCGAGAGCCTGAACCGTTCCGGCAAGCTCATGGCCGGGCACGTGCGGCAACTGGATATCGGGATCATGACCCATCCAGCCATGCCAGTCGCTGCGGCACAGTCCCGTTGCTTCGACCTTGATGACAACGCCCGCCGAGGCCGGGACCGGATCAGCCACCGTGCGGATTGACGGGGCTTGGCCGAATTGCTCGAAGACGACTGCTTTCATGACATGGCTTCCATTCGAATCGGGATGAGGCGGATGCCTCGGTAGCATATTGCGACTTTCGCGCGAATCTGGCCATCATAAAGCCCGGATTCCCGCCGCAAATTTGCGGGAATTGCCTCTCGTTTGGTGGACAGTGGTCATGAAATCAAGAACCCTGATGCGTCTTGCACTAACGGCGCTCCTGTCTTTTTCCGCAGCGACGACCGTTTTTGCCGAGGACGGTCCGGCCAAACAGCTCTTCGGCGCGGTCAAGCTGCCGACGCTCGGCACCGCGCAATCGACGGGATTCTACGCCAAGGGCTGCCTTGCCGGCGGCGTGGCGCTGCCGGTCAACGGCCCGACCTGGCAGGTCATGCGCCTGTCGCGCAACCGCAATTGGGGGCATCCCCGCATGATCGCCCTGCTGGAGCGGCTGTCGCATGACGCCGCCGCCAAGGACGGCTGGCCGGGTCTGCTGGTCGGCGACATCTCGCAGCCGCGCGGCGGCCCGATGCTGACAGGCCACGCCTCGCATCAGGTCGGTCTCGATGCGGATATCTGGCTCACACCCATGCCGAATTACCGCTTCACCAACGACCAGCGCGAGAAGGTGGAAGCCAGGTCCATGCTGAAGGGCGACACGCTCTATGTCGACCCGGACAGATGGACGCCCGCCCATGCGGCGCTTTTGAAACGGGCCGCGAGCTATGACGAGGTCGAGCGCATCTTCGTTCATCCGGGGATCAAGAAAAAACTCTGCGAGACCGTGCAGGGCGATCGCAGCTGGATGGCCAAGATCCGCCCCTATTGGGGACACTTCTATCACTTCCATGTCCGCATCAAATGTCAGCCCGGCTCACCCAACTGCAAGCCGCAGGAGCCCATCGGCACATCCGACGGTTGTGACAAATCGCTGGCCTGGTGGTTCACCGACGAACCGTGGCGCAAGGCGCCCGAACCGGAGAAGCCGGTCAAGCCCAAGATCATGATGCTGTCGGACCTGCCGAAGGCCTGCGCGCAGATTCTGGATGCGCCGGGACCGCAATCGGTGGATCAGGTCACCTATGGGCTCGGGGCAAAGGCCGCAGCGGGCAGCGATGTCCCGGCGGTCGTGCCGGACCAGCCATCGGCCGTACCCCTGCCCAAGCAGCGGACAAAGACGAAATAGGCGTCCGGACCGCCGCCAGCCGGCATGCAGGCCGGGCGGCGATAGTGGCAAGGCGGCACCGGTTCAGGTCTTTTTTGTCTGCGGTCTTTTCAGGCGGGCACGAATTGAGTATAGGGTTTCAATCGATTTAGGTTCAGGACCAGAGCACTCCTTGATGCAGCAGCCTTTTCGCCTCGCGCTGATCGCCCATGACCAGAAAAAGGATGACATGGTGGCTTTCGCGCGCGCCTATGAGAGCCTGCTCGCGCCCTGCACCATCGTCGCCACCGGAACCACTGGCGGACTGATCATGGAGGCCTGCCCGTCATTGCAGATCACGCGGGTCAAAAGCGGCCCGCTCGGCGGTGACCAGCAGATCGGTGCGCTCATTGCCGAAGGCCTGATCGACGGTCTGATTTTCTTTGTCGACCCGTTGTCGCCCATGCCGCACGACGTGGACGTGAAGGCGCTGATGCGGCTCGGCATCGTCTATGACATTCCTATGGCCTTGAACCGGGCAACCGCCGAGGTTCTCGTGCAAAAGAAGGGTTTGCTGCGCGCCGATTGACGGTTAAGCATGGCGCAGCACGATTGAGATTGGGGACGGAATTTATGGTTACTTCTGCAGACACCGATTGCATCATGAAATTTCCAATCCTGGTTGGAGATATCGGTGGCACCAATGCGCGTTTCGCCATTCTTGTCGATGCCTATGCGGAACCGAAAGAGTTCCCCATCATCCAGACGGCTGATTTCGAGACCATCGACGAGGCCATCCAGAACGCCATCCTCGACCATACATCGATCCAGCCGCGCTCGGCGGTCCTGGCCATTGCCGGACCGGTGGAAGGCGACGAGATTGACCTGACCAACTGCGCCTGGGTGGTCAAGCCGCGCCAGATGATGGAAACGCTCGGTCTTTCCGACATCACCGTGCTCAACGATTTCGAGGCGCAGGCGCTGGCCGTCGTCTCGCTGGAACCCAAGCATCTGGAAAAACTGGGCGGCGGCGCCGGAGACCCGCATGGCAGCCGCGCGGTCCTCGGACCCGGCACCGGCCTTGGCGTTGCCGGCATGGTGCGCTCGCGCAACAGCTGGGTTCCCGTACCGGGTGAAGGCGGCCATGTGGACATCGGCCCGCGCACGGCGCGCGATCTCGAGCTCTTCCCGCACATCGAACACATCGAGGGACGCATTTCCGGCGAACAGCTGCTCTGCGGCCGCGGCCTGCAGAACATTTACCGCGCGATCTGCAAGGTTGCCGGAACTCCGGCCACATTGCAGAGCCCTGCCGACATCACCGCGGCCGGCCTTTCCGGCGAATCCGCCGAGGCAAAGGAAACCCTGTCGCTGTTCGTCACCTATCTCGGCCGTCTTGCCGGTGACTTTGCGCTGACCTTCATGGCGCGCGGCGGTGTCTATCTCGCGGGCGGCATCGTCCAGAAAATCGTGGAGCCGCTGAAACACCCGTCTTTCCGTGAAGCCTTCGAAGACAAGGCACCGCATCGCCAGATCCTGACCGAGACGCCGGTCTATATCATCACGCATCCGCTTGCGGCACTCAGCGGACTGTCCGCCTTCTCGCGCACGCCGACCCGCTTCGGCGTGGCAACCGAGGGCCGCCGCTGGCGCAAGGATTAGACTTTTCGCGGAGACAGAAGGGCAACACCCGCCCTGTCCGTTCACGACGATGGCCAAAACCGATAGGCAAGGCGGATCAATAAGGTTATAGGGTCAGCTTGAAGAAGGGCGCGACCACTCGAAACCGTTGCCTGAACGCTTGATACGAACGAGTTGCCGTCCGTCATGAATGATCAGACCAAGAAGAAGAAAATCGATCCGAACGAAGCGCGCCGAGTCATCGGGCGTGTTTTGAGCGAAAATCTTCGGGACCACAGATCATCCTATGCCATCGCCCTTGCCGCGATGCTGGCCGTTGCACTCACCACGGCGTTCGTGGCCTATATCTTCAAGGACGTGATCAACAAAATCTACTACGAGCGGCGCGAGGATCTGATCCTCCCGATCAGCTTCGGCATTCTGGCCGCCTTCATCATCCGCGGTATTGCGACCTACACCCAGTCGGTCGTCATGGCGAAGATCGGCAACAATATCATCGCGCGCTACCAGCATCGTATTTTCGATCACCTGATGAAGCTCGGCCTCGATTTCTATCACGATACGCGGTCGGCCCAGCTTGCCGCGCGGATCAACCAGAACGTCGCCGGGGTTCGCGAGCTCATGGACATCACCGTGACGACGATCGGCAAGGACATTCCAACGCTGATCGCCCTGGTGAGCACCATGGTCATCCTCGATCCGCTCCTGTCGCTGTTTGCGCTGCTGATCGGACCGCCGGTGATTTTGACCGTGCGCTATCTGGCCAAGCGCCTGCGCAGCATCCATCGTGAATCCGTGCAGGTGAATTCGCATCTCCTTGGCGCCATGCAGGAGGCGACACAGGGCATCGCCATCGTGAAGGCATTCACGATGGAAGACCAGTTGCGCAACAAGATCAGCCACCTGATCACCCGTGCCGAAGAGCGGGCCAACAAGATTGCGCGGGTTTCCGAGCGCACGACGCCGATCACCGAGCTGATTGCCGGCATCGCCATCGGATCGATGATCATCTACACCGGCTACCGCGCCGTCATCAACATGGAGCCGCCCGGTGCCATGTTCGGTTTCATGACCGCCGTGCTATTGGCCTATGACCCGGTTCGGCGCCTGGCGCGGGTCCAGGTAGGCCTGGAACGATCCCTGGTCAATGCGCGCATGTTCTTCGAGATTCTCGATGTGGAGCCGCGTCAGGCGGACAGCATCGGCGCGGTGCCCATTACCGTCCCGACGGGCGAAGTCCAGTTCGACAATGTGCGCTTCAGCTACGGCAACGACGTGCCCGTGCTGCACGGCATCAGCTTTACCGCCGAAGCCGGCAAGACCACGGCCATCATCGGCGCTTCCGGGGCGGGCAAATCGACTCTGATCGGCCTCATCCAGCGCTTCTACGATATCGACAGCGGCCGTATTCTCATCGACGGGCAGGACATTGCCTATGTCAGCAAGAAATCCCTGCGCCAGTCGATCGCCTATGTCTCGCAGCAGCCCTACCTGTTCGAGGGCACCATTGCCGACAACATCCGCTATGGCCGTCCCGATGCCACCGATGACGAGGTGATCGAGGCGGCAAAGCTGGCCAATGCCGACGAATTCATCCGCCTGCAGCCGCAGAGCTACGGCACCGAGGTCGGCGAGAACGGCGCGACCCTTTCCGGCGGCCAGCGCCAGCGCCTGTCCATTGCCCGCGCCCTTGTCCGCAATGCGTCCATTCTCCTGCTCGACGAGGCCACCTCGGCCCTCGACAATGAATCGGAAAAGCGCGTGCAGCAGGCGCTGGAACACGTGATGCAGGGCCGCACGACCATCGTCATCGCCCATCGCCTGTCGACCATCGTCAATGCCGACCATATCGTGGTCATGGAAGCGGGGCGCATCGTCGAGGAAGGCGTGCACGAAACCCTGCTCGGGGTACCGAACGGCATCTATGCGCGTTTCTATCAGTTGCAGGGCAAGGAAGAGTCGACCATCATCGACGGCAATGACATGCAGCCAGCACCAGTGACAGGAACAGCCGAATGAGCGGGACATCGGAAATGAAGCTTGCAGTTGTCGGCGCCGGCGGCCGCATGGGCCAGACGCTGATCCGCGCGATCCAGGCCATCGACGGGGCCGTGCTTGCCGGTGCGATCGAGCGCCCCGGTTCACCGCATATCGGTCTCGATGCGGGCGAACTCGCCGGGGTCGGCCATCTCGGCATCCCCGTCACCGACGACGCCCTGTCGGTCTTTGTCGGGGTTGAAGGCGTGCTTGATTTCACCGCTCCGGCCGCGACGGTCGCCTTTGCCGAACTCGCAGCCCAGGCGCGCATCGTCCACGTGATCGGCACAACAGGCTGTTCGCCGGAGGACGATGCCAAGATCCGTGCTGCGGCGCGGCATGCGGCCGTGATCAAATCGGGCAATATGAGCCTCGGCGTCAATCTCCTCGGCGTGCTGGTCAAGCAGGCCGCCAGGGCGCTGGGCGCGGATGATTTCGACATCGAAATTCTGGAAATGCACCACAAGCACAAGGTCGATGCCCCGTCCGGCACGGCATTGCTTTTGGGCGAGGCGGCCGTCGCAGGCCGCAATGTTTCGCTCGCCGATCACAGCGTGCGCGTGCGGGACGGGCATACCGGACCGCGCGAAGACGGCACGATCGGCTTTGCCTCGCTGCGCGGCGGTTCCGTCGTCGGCGATCATTCGGTCATCCTGGCCGGACCGGGCGAGCGGATCACCCTGTCCCACCACGCGGAAGACCGCACGATTTTTGCCCGCGGCGCCGTCAAGGCGGCGCTCTGGGGCAAGGGCCGCAAGCCGGGCCTCTATTCCATGCTCGACGTGCTTGGCCTCAACACCTGACTTTTCCCGTTCAACAGGAGTATTGCAATGTCCGGAACCCTCGTCCTTGTCCGTCATGGCCAGAGCGAATGGAATTTGAAGAATCTGTTTACCGGCTGGCGCGATCCGGGCCTGACCGAGCTTGGCCACAGCGAAGCCAAGGCCGCAGGCCAGCGGCTGAAGGCGAAGGGCCTGCATTTCGACATCGCCTACACATCGGTGCTGTCGCGCGCCCAGGTGACCCTGCAGCACATCCTTGACGAGGTTGGCCAGCCGGCGCTCGAGACGATCCGCGACCAGGCGCTGAACGAACGCGACTATGGCGACCTTTCCGGCCTCAACAAGGACGATGCGCGCGCCAAGTGGGGCGAGGACCAGGTGCATATCTGGCGCCGCTCCTACGACGTGCCGCCGCCCGGCGGCGAGAGCCTGCGCGATACGGGCGCCCGCGTCTGGCCCTACTACCTGCACGACGTGCAGCCGCATGTGCTGCGCGGCGAGACGGTTCTGGTGGCAGCGCACGGCAATTCGCTGCGCGCCCTCATCATGGCGCTGGAAGGCCTGACCAGCGAAGAGATCATCGCGCAGGAGCTGGCGACGGGCGTTCCGATCATCTACAAGCTCAACGCTGATTCGACGGTCGCATCCAAGGAAATCCTGACCGCCTGATCGGCCGCTGTTTCCCTGTGATTCGCATGAACCCGCGCCGCAACACCGGTGCGGGTTTGTTGTTTGTGCTGGTCTTTTCACCCTTATTTGCCGGTCTTTGCCGCAACAAGCGCAACGGAATGAGAATAGGTCGATAAATACCCGACAAATGGATTGACAGAGTTCCGCCCGCCCCTTACATGAGACCCCGCTGCCCAGATGGCGGAATTGGTAGACGCGCACGGTTCAGGTCCGTGTGCCGCAAGGCGTGGAGGTTCGAGTCCTCTTCTGGGCACCATTTCCATTCTCCCGACGTACACCAACGTCCATGGATGATCAGAAAAGCCCCGGTTTTCCGGGGTTTTTTCTTGTCTATCGTTCACCCGCGTTCATGATGCTTCGGCAACCGCCCTCATCCGCATCACCAAAAGGCCACACATGGCTCCGATAGACGCGGTCTGACAGTGTGAATGGAACCGAAGGGGATAAACATGGCAGTCCGTCGCAACCTATTGAAAGCGGCCGTCGCTATCGGATTCACCGGAATGATCGGCAGGGGCGCAACCATGGCATTTGCCGCCGACAACACCTGGCACATGCCCGACGAGGGCGATCCGCATAGGGCGACGTGGATGGCGTTTGGGCCCAGTGAAGACGTATGGGGCAAGAAACTCCAGCGCGGCGCGCAGAACAACCTTGCGGCGATCGCCAAGGCGATCTCCGCGCACGAACCGGTGAACATGCTTGTGCGGGCGGAAGACCGGGAGACGGCCGAGCGCCTGTGCGGCGACGCGGTGACATTGTTCGTGCACGAAATCGACGATCTGTGGATGCGCGACACCGGACCGGTGTTCGTCAAGAACAGCGCCGGCCAGCTGGCCGGGGTTGACTTCAACTTCAACGGCTGGGGCAACAAGCAGGAACACGGCGGCGACGCGGAAGTTGCGGAATTTGTCACCGGCAAGACGAAGGTGGAGACACTGCGCACCAGGCTGATACTGGAAGGCGGCGGCATCGAGGTCGATGGCAAGGGCACGGCAATCATCACCGAGAGCTGCGTTTTGAACAAGAACCGCAATCCCGGCGTGCGCAGGGAACAGTGTGAGGAGGAGCTGGGACGCCTTCTCGGACTGAAGAAGATCATCTGGCTGCCGGGTATCAAGGGCAAGGACATCACCGATGGCCATACGGATTTTTACGCCCGTTTCGTCAGTCCGGGCGTCGTTGTTGCCGGCCTCGACACTGATCCGACGTCCTATGATCACGCGGTGACCAAGCGGCATCTTGAACTGCTCAAGGAAGCGACCGACAGCTCCGGGCAGAAATTGCAGGTGGTCGTCATCCCCGGCCCCGGCAGCGTGCGGCCGCGGTTCGAGAACAAGGAATTCGCAGCGGGCTATATCAACTTCTACCTGTGCAACGGCGCTGTCATCGCTCCTGAATTCGGCGATGCAAAGGCTGACGGTTTCTGCCGTGACGCGTTGCGGGATGTCCTGCCGGGGCGCGAGATCGTGCAGCTCAACATCGATGCGATCGCCGCCGGCGGTGGTGGCATCCACTGCACGACCCAGCAGCAGCCTGCGTGACGGCATTCCGGCGCCCGCAGGCGCACGCTGTATTCCCTGCAAATCTGTTTTCGCAAGATCGCCGGCATGCGGTACACTGGCCTCAAAGGTTTCAGCGGAGTATCAACGCATGATCCGGCTTGTCATCATTCTCGCACTGCTCATTCTCGTCCTGTTCCTGATCTACAGCATCGTCAACAGCATCCGCACGAAGCACATCGACTGGACCGGCATCGGCGTCACGCTCGCCTTGATCATGCTTGCCCTCTATCTGCGCGGCGTGACGGGTATCGGCGGCGTCGGTTTCTGAAAATCGCGTGCTTTGTGGTCACCTTGACACATTGCAACCTCTCGTCCGGCGAATTAATATATCAGTCCACTCAGGAGACTTTCATGGACACGCTTACATCCCCACGCCATCTGCGCCTGCACACCTCCGACAATGTGGTGGTGGCGGTGGACGCCTTTCAGGCCGGACAGCACGTGGAGGACGTGACCGTCAAAGACCGCGTGCCGCGCGGCCACAAGCTGGCGTCAAAACCCATCGCGCTTGGGGAGCCGGTGCGCAAATTCGGCCAGATCATCGGCTCGGCATCGAAACCCATTGCCCCGGGCGAATGGGTGCACGAACACAATCTCGATTTCAGCAGCTTTGCCCGCCAGCCGGACAGCAGCCACGAAACCCATGCGGGCGGCATTCTGCCGGTTGAACAGCAGGCGACATTCCAGGGATTCCGCCGGGCCAATGGCCGCGCGGGCACCCGCAACTACATCGGCGTTCTGACCTCGGTCAACTGCTCGGCATCGGTCGCCCGCTTCATCGCCGAAGCGGTGCAGCGCTCCGGGCTGCTTGACGACTATCCGATGATCGACGGGATCATTCCGCTGGTGCATGGCGGCGGCTGCGCGCTCGACGTCAAGGGCGAAGGCTATGAGGTGCTCAAGCGCACCCAGTGGGGCTATGCCACCAACCCGAACATCGCCGCCGTGTTGATGGTCGGCCTTGGCTGCGAGGGATTCCAGATCGGCCGCTGGAAGGAAGCCTACAACATCGTTGAAAGCGATACGTTCCGCAGCCTGACCATTCAGGAAGTGGGCGGTACGCGCAAGACCATGGAAGCGGGCATTGCCGCGGTGCGCGACATGCTGCCGACCGCGGCCAATGTGAAGCGCGAGACCATCCCCGCTTCGGAACTGATGCTGGCGCTGCAGTGCGGCGGGTCGGACGGCTATTCCGGCATCACCGCCAATCCGGCGCTGGGCGCGGCGGTCGACCTTCTGGTCAAGCAGGGCGGCACCGCCATCCTGTCGGAAACGCCGGAAATTTACGGGGCCGAGCATCTTTTGATCGAACGCGCCTCCAACCCGGAAGCGGTGGCGCGGCTGCAATCCATCATTGCCTGGTGGGAGGATTACACCGCCCGCAACAGGATGGAGATGAACAACAATCCCTCCCCCGGCAACAAGGCGGGCGGATTGACCACCATTCTGGAAAAATCGCTGGGCGCCGTCGCCAAGTCGGGCACCACCCCGCTGGAGGCGGTCTATGGCTATGCGGAGCCGGTGACGGCGCGCGGCCTCGTGTTCATGGATACGCCCGGCTACGATCCCGTCTCCGCCACGGGACAGGTGGCGGGCGGCGCCAACATCCTCTGCTTCACCACCGGGCGCGGTTCGGCCTATGGCTGCAAGCCGACGCCGTCGATCAAGCTTGCCACCAACACCCCGATGTATACCCAGATGATCGAGGACATGGACATCAATTGCGGCGATGTGCTCGACGGCGTGTCGATCGAGGACAAGGGCCGCGAAATCTTCGAGCAGGTGCTGCGGGTGGCCTCGGGCGAGCGCAGCAAGTCCGAACTGCTTGGCTATGGCGATGCGGAATTCGTGCCATGGCAGATCGGCGCGACGATGTAATCCGAAACGGGAGCCAATGGCTCCCGTTTTCATATTCAGACCATGATCAGGCCGCCGATTGCTGCTGCTTGGCCCGGGCGACGATCTGCGTCGGATTGACGAAGCGCAGCGCGATGAGTAGCCAGACGAGCGTCGTCACCATATAGACCACCGCCATGGCATCGATGGACTGCACGGCGCGCACGCCGGATGCGAAGACCGAATAGTACAGCGCAACCACCAGCGTCTGGCTTGTCGGGCCGGCGGTGAGGAAGGTCAGCTCGAACATCGCCACCGTGCGCACGAGAACCAGCAGGAGCGAGGCGAGAATACCCGGCAGCAGCATCGGCATGAGCACGTGCAGGAACAGACGGAACGTGCCGGCGCCGAAGACGCGGGCCGCCGCCTCCACCTTGGGATCGATCTGCTCGATGAACGGAATCATCACCAGGATGACGAAGGGAACCGTCGGCACCAGATTGGCGAGAACCACGCCCCAGAACGTACCGCCGACCCCCGCCTGATAGAGAACCGTGGCCAGCGGAATGCCGAAGGTGATCGGCGGCACCAGCAGCGGCAGGAGGAACAGCAGCATGATGAGCTTCTTGCCCGGAAATTCGCGCCGCGCCAGCGCATAGGCCGCCGTGACCCCGAGCAGGCCGGAGAGGGCGACGACCGTGAAGACGATCTGGAACGTCACGATCAGGACGTCACTGAGCTGGAATTCGGCCCAGGCGGTAAAATACCATTTCGTCGTCCAGCCGGCCGGCAGCCAGGTGCCGAGCCAGCGGGTTCCGAAGGAGGAGATGATCACGGTTGCGATCATCGCCAGCAGGTTGACGATGAAGAAGCCGACCACCATCCAGACAGCGGTGATCCAAAGCTTGGCGCCAATGGTTGTATCGCGGATCATGGTCAGCCCTTTCCGCCGGCGGTCGAGCCGCGATAGAAGAGATTGCGAATGGCAAGGATCGCCACGACGATGGTGAGCTGTACGGTTGCCATGATCATGGCGATGGCCGAGGCCATGGAATAATCATACTGCTCGAAGGCCGCCTGATAGGCGGCGATGGAGATGACGCGGGTCGGGCCAGCCGGAGCGCCGAGCAGAACCGCCGACGGGAACACGGCAAAGGCCTGCACGAAGGACAGGCAGAAGGCGATGGCCAATCCCGGTATGAGCAGCGGCAGCAGGACAAAACGGAAGCGCTGCCAGCTCTTTGCGCCGTGCGTCGCCGCTGCCTGTTCCAGCGCCGGATCGATGCCGGTGACGTAGGACAGGGTCAGGAGAAAGGTGAAGGGAAAGCCGGTGATGATCAGCGAGGAAAACACACCCCAGTAATTGTTGGTTAGCTTCAAGGGCCGGTCGATCATCCCCAGCAGCATCAGCGTCCGGCTGAACCAGCCCTGCGGCCCCAGATAGTTGAGAAGCCCCTCGGCAACGAGCACCGTGCCAAGCGTCACGGGAAGAACCAGAATGGTCGTCAGCAGCCGCTGGCGGGTCATCAGGCGCACGCGGAAGGCAATGGGCAGCGCCAGGGCGATGCTGATGACCGTCACGGGAACGGCGAGCCAGAGCGTGGTCAGGATGGTGTCGTAGAGGAAGGGATCGGAGAAGAACTTCTGGTAGTTGGCAAAGATCCCGCCTTCCTTCGGCGTGAAGGACAGGACCAGCCCGTAAATGAAGGGATAGACAAACACGGCCAGCAGGAACAGCACGGCCGGGAGAACGAGGATCGTCACGCCGTCAATGCCGCGCAGGGCGAGGCGCTGGCGCAGCGACAACCGGTTATAGACGGGGGGAGCGGAGACAGCCATGCCGGGCCTCACGCGGCGAAGGCCAGCGCGCGCGCCGGATCGATTGCGAGCCAGATGGAACTGCCGAGCGCTGCCGTTTGCGGCGCATGGAACACCAGTTCCAGCCCTTCGGCGGTGCGGGCCGTGCCGACGAATTCGCGGCCGCGATATTCGATGGTCTCGACCACAGCTTCCACCGTGTGTTCCGAGCGCTGGCCTGCTTCCACATCGTCGGCGCGAGCAGCGACGACAGCCGCGTCGCCGATTTTCAGACTGTCGCGCGCAGTGCCGCTGAGCGTGGCTTTGCCCACGGAAACGCTGACGCGCGCGCCGTCGACAGAGACAACCTTTCCAGTCAGCCGGTTGCGGTAGCCCATGAACTCGGCGACATCGAGATGATCCGGCCGTTCATAGAGATCGCTCGGCGCCCCCACCTGCCGGATTTCGCCATCGCGCAGGACAACGATACGGTCGGCCAGCGACAGGGCCTCGTCCTGATCGTGGGTGACATAGATCGTCGTTGCCCCGAGCTGATTGTGGATGCGGCGGATTTCGGCACGCATCTCCAGCCGCAGTTTGGCATCCAGATTGGACAGGGGCTCATCCATCAGCACCAGCGGCGGCTCGATGACGATGGCGCGGGCGATGGCCACGCGCTGTTGCTGGCCGCCGGAGAGCTGGCCCGGCAGTTTATGCCCCTGACCCTGCAGGCGCACCAGATTGAGCGCTTCCTCGACCCGCTTGTCGGCTTCAGCCTTGGCGACATTGCGCATCTTCAGGCCGAAGCCGATGTTCTGGCGCACCGTCATGTGCGGAAACAGCGCATAGTTCTGGAACACCATACCGAAACCGCGATCCTCGGGCTTCAGCGTGTCGATGCGCTTGTCATCGATGAATATGCCGCCGCCCGTCGTGGCGAGCAGACCGGCGATGCAATTGAGCGCTGTGGATTTGCCACAGCCGGAAGGGCCGAGCAAAGCGATGAACTCGCCCTTGCGGATGGAAAGCGACACGTCCTTCAACGCATTGTGCGAACCGAAGGCGCGGCTCATGCGGTCAAGACGGATTTCCTGGAATGGCGATGACGCCAGCAGCATTGGATACCTCATAATTGCGCGCCATCCGGGTTCCCCCGGATGGCGCTATTGTATGGATCGATCAGGACTTCTTGCCGGCGACTTCTTCGTCCCAGCGGCGGAAGGCGACAACCATGGCGGCGGGATCGAGCGGAACCTCGATCGGGTTGTTGGCAATCCAGTCGGCATATTCCTTGCGGCCGAATTCGGCCAAGGCATCCTGGCTTTCCTTCGGCGCCATGGAAAGCGGCACATCCTTGACTGCGGGACCCGGGTAGAAATAACCCTGATCGTAAGTATAGGCCTGCTGTTCCGGCGTGAGCAGGAAGCTCATGAGGTCGAGCAGCACGGCGAGCTTTTCCTCGGCAATGCCCTTCGGCACGCACATGTAATGCGCATCGGCAACCCAATGGAAACCCTTCAGCGGTGCGACGGCAGCTTCCTTCGGCACCACGCCGAGCACGCGCGGATTGATGTCCCAGCCGGTGGTGGAGACCGTCATGTCACGCGTGCCTTCGCCGAGTTCCTTCATCAGCGCGCCGGTGCCGGTCGGGTAATACTCGATATATTTGTGCAGCTCCTTCAGATAGGCCCAGGTCTTGTCCCAGCCCTTGACCGGATCATGCGGATTGCTGTCACCGAGCAGATAGGGCAGCCCCATCAGGAAAGTCCGTCCCGGACCGGAATTGGCCGGACGGGCATAGAGGAACTTGTTCGGATTTTCCTTGGCCCAGGCCAGAAGCTCCTCGACGGTCGTTGGGACCTTCTTCACCCGGTCCGGCATGTATTCAAGCAGCGGCCCGGAGGGATAATAGGTCACGACGACGCCGTGATCCTTGCCCAGCGCCAGCATGCGGTGCGCCGGCTCCTGGTAGATGGCCTTCAGATCGGGCAGCGACGCGGAATGATCCGGCAGCAGCTTGACCCACAGATCCTGCTCCAGTCCGGCGGACAGGGCGTCGGTTCCGGTCAGCACCAGATCGATATCGAGCCGGTTGGCCGCCTGCTGCGCCTTCAGCTTCCCCGGAAGTTCCGGCGCAGGCGCCTTGGTGAAGGTGATCTTGGAAACGAGGTTGGGCTTGGCAGCCGCATAGTTCTCGATGGCCTTCTGCGTCAGGGCGAGATTGCCCGCGACGTCGGCAACATTGAGCGTCACCGGGGATGTCGGCAATGCCAGCTTCCCCTGTGCAAAGAGACGTGTTGCCGGTAGCGTTGCCAGAACGGCCAAACCGCCAATGGCTTGCCTGCGCGTGATGCGGATCATTGTCTTCCTCCCAATTGTTCCCGGTTTAGCGATCGGTGGCCATCCTCCAGCCACTCATTTTGTCACTTGATATATTAATCTATCAGTTTCAGATAGCAAGCGCTTTCGCCCCGCCGCAAAACCCGGCCACCGTCCGGGCTGCGCCCTCATCCATCAATTCCGTCAAAGCCCTGCCGACGGCTTGGCAAAACGCCGTGCTTTCGGGCAGATCGCTGCCGAAAATCTGCTCCATGCCGAGATAGGCCTGCAAAAGAGCGGGTACCGATGTCTTGCCGGCGGTACGGGCCTTGAATTCGCCGGCCAGCGGGTCGCGCACATCGATCGGATTGCCCCGTTCATCGGTTCCGGTCGCATAGCGCATCCAGCCGGCAACACCCAGCGCCAGCCGGTCAAAGGGGGCATTCTCCCGCAGCCGCACGCGAATGGTGTTGAGCAGCCGCTGCGGCAGCTTTTGCGACCCGTCCATGGCGATCTGCCATGTCCGGTGCCGCAGCGCCGGATTGCGGAAGCGCTCGCGCAGCTGCTTCTTGTAGGCGTCAAGGTCGAAGCCGGGCAGCCCCGGCAGCGTCGGGGTGATCTCCTCATCCATCATTTGTTCGATCAGCGCGGCAAAACCTTCTCCCGCCATGGCGTCGGACACGGTTTCATGGCCGGCGAGATAGCCGAGATAGGCCAGCGTCGAATGGCTGCCATTGAGCAGGCGCAGTTTCATCAGTTCGAACGCGTCGACATCGGTAACGAAGGTGACACCCGCCTTTTCCCAGGCCGGGCGCCCGGATGGAAAATGATCCTCCACCACCCATTGGCTGAACGGTTCCGTCATGATCGGCCAGCGGTCGGCAAGCCCGGTGTCCCGGGCGACAGCATCGCGGTCCGCATCGGTCGTGGCGGGCACGATCCGGTCGACCATCGTCGAGGGAAAGGCCACGCTATCCCCGATGAAGGCACCCAGTTCCGCATCCCGCAATGCGGCGAAGCGCGTGACCACCCGCTTCAGCGTCTGCCCGTTGGCCGGAAGGTTGTCGCAGGACAGAAGCGTGAAGGGTGCGGTGCCGCTGGCGCGGCGCCGGGCCAGGGCCTCGACGATAAAGCCGATGGCCGAGCGCGGCGTCGCGGGATGGGCAAGGTCATGGACGATATCCGGATGATTTTCATCGAGCGAGGCGGAGGCGGGGGAGTAGCAATAGCCCTTTTCCGTGATCGTCAGCGAGACGATCCGCACCGCCGGACTGCTCATGGCGTCCAGCAGGGCCTGCGGATTTTCCGGCGCGACCAGCACATCCCCGATGCTGCCGATCACACGATAGCTGCTGCCGCCGCCATCGCGCACGGCCACCGTATAGAGCCCGCCCTGGGGCTGCAGTGCGTCGCGCGTATCGGCGCTGCGCAGCGATGCACCCAGAATGCCCCACCGGGTATCCCCCGATGCAAGCACGCTGTCCGTATAGACGGCCTGATGGGCGCGGTGAAAGGCACCGATGCCCAGATGCACAATGCCGGTTTCAACCGCGCTGCGATCATAGGCCGGAGTTGCAACGCCGCCGGCAAGCTGCGGCAGGCTGGCGGGGGAAAGATAGGTCTGGTCGGCGTGAGCCATTGGGCGATCTCGTCTGTTCTGTTTCAAAGACGGTAGGCTTGTTTGGCCAGCCGGTAGCTCAGGTCGTGGGCAATCGTGTGCGCCTCATCCTCGTCCAGCCGGTGATCGGCGACCAGCCGTGCCAGATAAGCGCAATCCACCCGGCGGGCCATGTCGTGCCGGGCGGGAATGGAGAGATAGGCCCGCGTGTCATCGTTGAACCCGACGGTGTTGTAGAACCCGGCCGTCTCGGTGGTCAGTTCGCGGAAACGGCGCATGCCTTCCGGGCTGTCATGGAACCACCATGCCGGTCCGAGCCGCAGGGCGGGATAGTGCCCGGCAAGCGGCGCCAGTTCACGGCTGTAGCTGGTCTCATCCAGCGTGAAGAGAATGAGGGTCAGTTGCGGATTGTTGCCGAACGCGTCGAGCAGTGGCTTGAGCTCTTCGACATAGCCGGTCGAGCGCGGAATATCCGCCCCCTTGTCAGGACCGAAACCGGCGAAAACCCTGGCATTGTGGTTGCGGAAGGAGCCCGGATGCAGCTGCATGACCAGCCCGTCATCAATGCTCATGCGCGCCATTTCGGTCAGCATCTGGGCGCGGAACAGATCGGCATCCGCATCGGAAACATCGGGCCGCAGGACCCGCTCGAACAGCGCCGCGGCGTCAGTGACGGGCAGATCGGCGGTGCGCGCGCTGGGATGGCCGTGATCGCTTGAGGTGGCGCCGCGCGCCTTGAAATAGGCACGCCGGTTGCGGTGCGCCTCGAGATACCCCTTGTAGTTCAGCGACGTGCCAGCAAGCGCTATGAGCCTTTCCACATTCGTGCGGAAATCCGCCCGCGACGCATCGATCACCGCATCGGGCCGGTAGGCGGGAATGACACGCCCGTCCCAGCCCGACTTTCGGATGATATCGTGGGCCGCGAGGTCATCCGTCGCCGCATCGGTCGTCGAGATGACCTCGATGCCGAACTGCTTGTAGAGTGCGCGCGGGCGCATCGCGGGATCGCCGAGCTTGTCGGCAATACGGTCATAGAGCAGGTCGGCATTGCCTTCGTTCAACCGCTCCGTGATGCCGAAAACCGTTTCCATGGCATGCTCGAACCACAGGCGCGACGGCGTGCCGCGAAACAGGTACCAGTGTTTGGCAAACAGCCGCCAGATCGTGCGGCCGTCGGTTTCGACAGGCCCGTCATCGTGACGTGGCACACCCAGGTCCTCAAGCTTGACACCTTGAGAATACAGCATGCGGAAAATATAATGGTCGGGCTTGACGAAGAGACTGGCCGGGTCGGGAAAGGCCTCGTCATGGGCGTACCACAGCGGGTCCGTGTGGCCATGCGGCGAGATGATGGGCAGGCGCTCGACGTCCGAAAAAAGCCGCCGCGCGATGGAACGGGCATCGGCTTCGATGGGGAAAAGTCGATCTGGGTGGAGAGGCATCGTCGGTCCTTGCTGTCATCTTCCGCACCGGCCGATACACCACACGCTGCGTGTACCGGAGCCGAAGCCGTGAAATTGCCCCTGTCGAGGCGCTTTTCGCACCGCGCGAGCCGCCTTGGGTGTCTTGTGAACATTCGGCTTTTGCGATCTTGGCGAAGAGTAAATAATAATATATTAGTATGTCAACTGGATCGATGTGCCCTGAAATCGTTTCATTCGCGGCTTTGGCACTATGATTTCGCGCGGAATTCTACCATTCATGACGGTGGATTCATCCGCGACACAGGAAATGGAGCGCTGGAATGGCAGCACAGAACCGGGGAGAAAAAAGTTTGGCCGTGGCGACACCGGCTGAACCTATCGCCTCAGCACGAGACAATGCGACGCGTTTCGCCAAATCCGGCACACGCGGCGCCCCAGCCGGACGCATGACGACAGCCACGGCGATTTACCGCGAACTGCATGCTGCCATCGTTTCCATGCAGATGACCCCCGGCACCGCCCTCAACGAAAAAGTTTTGACGGAACGCTTTGGCGTCAGCCGCACCCCGGTTCGCGAAGCGCTGATCCGGCTGGTGGAAGACGGGCTCGTCGATGTCTTTCCGCAGTCAGGCACCTTTGTTGCCCGCATCCCGGTTGCGCTGATCCCGGAGGCCGTGGTCATCCGGCAGGCGCTGGAAGGCGCGACCGTCGAGCGGGCTGCGGCGGTTGCCACCGCCAAGGATGTGGAATGGCTGGACGAGATTCTGGCGCGCCAGCAGTTTTTTGCCGACCGGCAGAACATGAGTGCCTTCCACGAAGCCGACGAGGCCTTTCACGAGGCGATTGCCGGTATCGCCGGCCATCCCGGCATCTGGCACTATCTGAAGCCGGTGAAAGTGCAGATCGACCGTGCCCGCCGCATGACGCTGCCAGCCCTCGGCCGCATGGAGAACGTGCTTGCCGAGCACAGGATCATCCGCAATGCCATCGAAATGCATGACGTACCGGCCGCCTGCGCGGCAATGAAGCAGCATCTGAATGCCGTCATTCCCGATATTGATGAACTGAGAAAAAGCCATCCGGGCTCATTCGTCTGAGCCCGGCGATTAAAAGAAAATGACGGAGGACTGAATGCGTCAGGCATGGAGATGGTTTGGGCCAAAAGCCGGTGTTACGCTGGATAATGTGCGCCAGGCCGGGGCGACCGATATCGTATCGGCGCTGCACGAGGTACCGATCGGTCAGGCCTGGACCGAAAAACAGGTGCATGAACGCAAGTCGCTCATCGAAACCACCCCCGCCGGGCGTATTCCCCTGACCTGGTCGGTGGTCGAGAGCATTCCGATTCCCGATGCGGTCAAACGCCTCGGCGGCGCGGCGAAGCACGAAATCGCCGCCTGGATTGCCAGCATGGAAGCGCTCGCAGCCAATGACATCCGTGTCATCTGCTACAATTTCATGCCCGTTGTCGACTGGTGCCGCACCGACCTCGATTATGTCACGCCGACCGGTTCGACCGCGATGCGCTTCGACCACAACACCTTTGCCGTGTTCGACCTGCACATCCTGCAGCGCACGAATGCGGAAGCGGCCTATTCGCAGGAGGACCGCGCTATCGCGGCGGCGCTCTACGCCGGGATGAGCGGACAGGAAATCGCCGACCTCACCCGCAATATCGCCAGCGCGCTGCCCGGCTCGACAACCGAGCCGCTGACCATCCCCGCCTTCCGCGACAAGCTCGAAGCCTATTCCGGCATCGACGCCGGCAAACTGCGCCAGCATCTGATCGAATTCCTCGAAGCTGTCACGCCCGTGGCTGACGATCTCGGCGTCAAGCTGACACTGCATCCGGATGATCCGCCCCGTCCGCTTTTCGGCCTGCCGCGCATTGCCTCGACGGAGGCCGACTACGCTGCCCTGTTCGACGCCGTTCCTTCCCCAGCCAACGGCATGTGCTTCTGCACGGGAAGCCTTGGCGTTCGGGCCGACAATGATCTGCCTGCAATTGCCCACCGCTTTGCCTCGCGCATCCACTTCTCCCACCTGCGCGCCACCACCCGGGAAGGCGACGGCCGCAGCTTCCATGAGGCAGCGCATCTGGAAGGCGATGTGGACATGGTCGCCGTGCTGAAGGAATTGCTGGCCGAAGACCGCAAACGCGACCGGTCCGGCAGCATCATCTTCCGCTCAGATCACGGCCACCGCATGCTGGACGACCTGACGAAGGAGGTCACGCCGGGTTATCCCGCCATCGGCCGCCTGCGCGGCCTGGCCGAACTGCGCGGTATCATCCACGCGCTGGATGCCGGGGCCCTCGCCTGAATTCCGATCAAGCGCCGATATCCAGGCAAACCCCGGCATGCGCGTGCCGGGGTTTTTCATTTTCAATCGTTAATTCCGCTTAACACATTTGGCCCGAAACCGGGGATTTCAGAGTCTTCGTTTAGGCTTTCGTTCAGTATTGATCACATTACCGCCATATTTCAAAGGGAACGGCGGCAATAGTTCCACGGATGCAAGCATCCTTGATCACGTTTTGAGTCATAATAAGACAAATTTTTTGAATGACTTGGCTGATCTTGCGGGATTTGCTCACCGATATTTCCCTTTCGGGCCACCTCGAGGACACATTTACCCAAAATAGAATGGATCACTCACTCACGTGATGATCTACTTGCCCATGATCATTCTTAAGCGTGCGTCTTCAGTCTGGCAGTACCTGCCGCGGGCCGTTTTAAAGTGCGAATTTCAATATGGTCTCCATTGCAAGTATCCGTAAGGTACTTACTGCAACCATGCTTCTTCTGATGTTTGGTATCGTTTCGGCGAACGCCGGTTCTGCCTGTGGCGGTGCCTCCTGGTACGCGCTTCATTCCAAGACGGCTTCCGGCGAGCGCATGAACCCCTCCGCTCTCACCGCCGCGCACCGGACCCTGCCTTTCGGTTCCAAGGTGAAGGTTACCAATCAGCGCAACGGCAAGTCGATCGTCGTGCGCATCAACGATCGCGGCCCCTTCATCAAGGGCCGTGTGCTCGATCTTTCCAAGGGCGCTGCAAACCGTCTGGGTTTCGTTGGCGCGGGCCATACCAATATCTGCATGGCCAAGCTCTGACACACCTTCCCGCGCATCCCCGCCGGAAGGCAGGGATGCGTCCTCTTCGCGACATTCTGCCCTCTACAATATCTTGATCGCGGTGCAGGATTGACCTTGACCATTGAACGTGACATCGCCATGTCAGCACTCCTAATCCTGTCGGGGGACGTTCCATGGCATTGAAAGTCGCGGTCCAGATGGACCATATCAATTCGATCCGCATCGCAGGCGATACGAGCTTTGCCCTGTGCCTCGAGGCGCAAGCCCGCGGCCACGCGCTCTATCACTACACGCCGGACCGGCTCAGCATGCGCGACGGCATCGTTCGCGCGCGGGTGGAAGAGCTGCAGGTCCGCGACGTGGAAGGCGACCACTTCACCCTGGGTGAACCGGTTTCCCGCGACCTGTCCGAGATGGATGTGGTGCTGCTCCGGCAGGACCCGCCCTTTGACATGAACTATATCACGACAACGCATCTGCTCGAGCGCATCCATCCGAAAACGCTTGTCGTCAACGATCCGGCGTGGGTGCGCAACAGCCCGGAAAAAATCTTCGTCACCGAATTCCCCGACCTCATGCCCGATACGCTGATCACCAAGGATCCGCAGGAGATCGTGGCCTTCCGCAAGGAGTTCGGCGACATCATCCTCAAGCCACTCTACGGCAATGGCGGCGCCGGCGTGTTCCATCTCGCCGATGGCGACCGCAACCTGACATCGCTGCTGGAAATGTTCGGCCAGATGTTCCGCGAGCCGATCATTGCACAGCGCTATCTCAAGGATGTGCGGGCCGGTGACAAGCGCATCATCCTGATCGACGGCGAGCCGGTCGGTGCGATCAACCGCGTGCCGTCGGAAAGCGATGCGCGCTCCAACATGCATGTGGGCGGGCGGGCCGAGAAGACCGAACTGACGGAACGCGAGCGCGAGATCTGCGCGCGCATCGGCCCTTCCCTGCGGGAGCGCGGCTTCATTCTCGTCGGCATCGATGTCATCGGCGACTACATGACCGAAATCAACGTGACCTCGCCGACGGGCATACGCGAAGTCAAGCGCTTCGGCGGCGCCGATATCGCCGCGCTGTTCTGGGACGCTGTCGAGGCCAAGCGGCGCTAACTGCGCCGTTCCCGTTCCATCGCCTCAAGGATATCGACAAAGGCGCGCACGCGCGCCGGCCTGTATTTGGCCGGCGGATAGACCGCATGAATGCCGCCCGCCGGCAAAGACCAGCCGGGCAGCAGGCGCACGAGCCGGCCGGCCGCAATATCCTGCACCACCTGGTAGTCCGGCATGACGGCGATCCCGATACCGGCGAGGATGCAGACATAGCTTGCCTCCGTGCCATTGGCGCTGACAACGGACTTGCCCGTCACAACCACCTTTTCATCGCCTTTTGCAAACAGCCAGCGCAACGGTTCCTTCAGCGCCCCGTTGGCGATCCATTTCGCCGCTTCGAGCGCGCCGGGATGCGCAACGCGACCGATCTGCCCGGCATAGGCGGGCGAACAGACGAGATGCTGCTCGAACGTGCCGATCCGCCGGGCCTGCGCGCTGGAATCCTCCAGCCAGCCGACACGGATCGAGAGATCAAGCTCATTGTCGACCAGATCGAATTTGACATCGGTGAAGGTGAGATCGGCCTGCATCTGCGGATGGCGCTGAAGATAAAGCGCCAGAGCCGGCGCCACAACCTTTGCGCCATAATCCAGCGGCGCTGTCAGCATCAGGGTCCCGACAGGTGTTCCGGTCTCGGACGACACCTCCTCGATCGCGTTTTCGGCCTCGCGCAGGACGACGATGCAACGTTCGTAGAAGCGCCGCCCCGCCTCCGTCGTCCGCAGCCGCCGTGTCGTGCGGATCAAGAGCGCCGTGCCCAGTTCCTCCTCCAGCTTCGACACCTGGTGGCTGACGACGGCCTTGGCGACGCCCAACCGGTCGGCGGCGGCGGTGAACGATCCCATATCCACCACGGTGACGAAATAGATGAACCTGTTGAAACTGACCGCGGGCATGACACGCCTTATTATACGAAATAATCATACAGTCTGTCATTTTGATCGGGATTTTTCAAGAAACCCGTCCATGTCACTATATGCCCCACAGTGAGAAACCGAGCGAGGACCAGACGTGCGAACCCTTCTGACACGACGCGATACGATGAAATCCCTTCTGGCAGCCGGTGCCGTGGCGGCCCTGCAGCCGCTCAGCGCCATTGCGGCCAGGGCCGCTTCCACGCTGGCATGGACCTATTTCCAGGCGGATGAGAACGGCTTTCGCCGCACGCCCGTGCTGCTGACCGGCGAGAAGGAAGCGATCCTGCTCGATGGCGGGTTTACACTCTCCGATGGACGCGCGGTTGCCGATGCGATCAAGGCGACCGGCAAGACCCTGACAACGATTTACATCAGTTGCAGCGACCCCGATTACTATTTTGGCCTGCGTCCCATCGTCGATGCCTTCCCCAAGGCAAAAGTCCTTGCGGCGCACGCCACCGTGGACGCCATCAAGGGCAACGTACAGGGCAAGCTCGACGTCTGGGGGCCGCAGCTCAAGGACAATGGACCGAAGGTGCTGGCGGATGTCGTCATTCCGGAAGCCTCAGACCTGTCTTCGCTCGACCTGGAGGGAAACAGGATCGAGATCGTCACCATCAAGGATATGAAGGATCGCCGCTATCTCTGGGTGCCCGGGCTTGAAGCGGTTTTCGGCGGTGTGCTGGTTTCATCAGGCGTCCATGTCTGGGTTGCGGACGAGCCGGCCGTGGAAGACCGGAAGAAGTGGATTGCCGCGCTTGACGAAATGGCGGCGCGCAATCCCCGGATCGTCGTGCCGTCGCATCAGGTTGCCGGTGCCCCGCAGGGACCGGCGGCGGTAAAATTCACCCGGAACTATCTCGAGACGTTCAACACGGAAGCCGGGAAAGCCAAGACCAGCGGCGAACTGATCTCCGCCATGAAGGCGCATTACCCCGACCTGCTCGATGTCTCATCGCTTGAACTGGGCGCCAAGGTCGCCAAAGGCGAGATGAAATGGGGCTGATCGTCCCCGGCTGAACCGCATCGCGCCGAATTCCATCCCGGTGCGATGCGGCCGTTCTCCTAACGTTCTTGTCATGCCGCACAAATTATGATGAGGTGCCGTTATTGGCACTGTTCATTTTTTAGATGCGGTATTTTAGGAACGATTGATGGTCACCCGCGTGCGCACCGTCGCATTTCAGGGCATTGAGGCCCAGCCTGTCGATGTGCAGGTGATGATCGCCCCCGGCAAAATGGGAATCCATATTGTGGGCCTGCCCGACAAGGCCGTGGCCGAAAGCCGCGAACGCGTGCAGGCGGCGCTGCATGCCTCCGGCCTGTCCCTGCCGCCCAAAAAGGTGACCGTCAATCTTGCGCCGGCGGATCTGCCCAAGGAAGGCAGCCATTATGACCTGCCGATCGCCATGGGCCTGATGGCGGGGCTCGGCGCCATTCCCGCCGATGTGCTGGAGGCCTATGTCGTTCTCGGGGAACTGTCGCTCGACGGCACGATCACCCATGTGGCCGGGGTTCTTCCCGCCGCGATCTCCGCCAACCGGCAGGAGCGCGGCCTGATCTGCCCCGCCCCCTGCGGCCCCGAGGCTGCCTGGGCGGGCGCGCAGATCGATATTCTGGCGCCGCGCAGCCTGATCAGCCTCGCCAATCATTTTCGCGGTCATCAGGTGCTGTCGCGCCCTGAACCGTGCCTGCAGACCAATGCAACCGATCTGCCCGATCTGAGCGATATCAGGGGACAGGAAGGCGCCAGGCGCGCACTCGAAGTCGCGGCGGCAGGGGGTCATAACCTTCTCATGATTGGACCTCCCGGTTCGGGAAAGTCCATGCTCGCGCAGCGGCTTCCGTCCATCCTGCCGCCGCTGCTGCCGCACGAATTGCTCGAGGTGTCGATGATTGCTTCGGTCGCTGGCGAATTGCCGGGCGGCAGGCTCACCGACCGGCGGCCGTTCCGGGCACCGCACCATTCCGCCTCCATGGCGGCGATGGTCGGCGGCGGCATGCGCGCCCGCCCCGGTGAAGTCTCCCTCGCCCATCGCGGCGTGCTGTTTCTGGATGAATTTCCCGAATTCGCGCCCCAGGTGCTCGACTCCCTGCGCCAGCCGCTGGAAAGCGGAGAATGCGTGATCGCCCGCGCCAATCACCGTATTTCCTATCCGGCGCAAATCCAGCTCGTGGCCGCCATGAACCCCTGCCGCTGCGGCATGGCCGGAGAACCGGGACACCGCTGCGCCCGGGGGCCACGCTGCCGCCAGGATTACCAGGCCCGCATTTCGGGGCCGCTGCTTGACCGCATCGACCTTCGCATCGACGTTCCCGCCGTCAGCGCCGCCGATCTCATCCGCCGCCCCGTTGCCGAAAGCAGCGCATCGGTCGCACTGCGCGTTGCCCACGCCCGGGACCTGCAGAGACGCCGCTACGAACAAATGGGATCGCCCGCCGTGACAGTGAACGCCCATTGCCCCGCGGCGTTGATCGAGGAGGTTTCCCGGCCAGACAAGCCCGGCCAGGCACTGCTGCAGCAGGCTGCCGAACAGATGCGCTTTTCCGCACGCGGCTATCACCGGATTCTCAAGGTGGCGCGGACATTGGCCGACCTTGACGAGGCCGAAGCCGTCGGGCGCATTCACGTGGCTGAGGCTATTTCCTACCGGATGGCACAGGACGCAGCCAACGAGGCGGCGTGAAATGTACAAAAGCAAATGCCGGACCTTGGTGGTCCGGCATGTCTTGATTGCCTTGGCGGTGGTTTAGTGAACCGACCCGACCAGAATATTGCTTGGGGCTTCGATGCTGACCCAGCGGCCGGTGTTGTTGGTGGCCTGGCGCTTCAGGTAGGTGTACCCGGTTTCGGACCAGTTCTTGACGCTGTCAGCAAGGTTGTCGAGGATGAAATCGCCAGTGTCGGTGCGCACCGTCAGAACCGCATGGCCTTCGCCATCGGGCTTGCGCACAACCGTGATCAGCAGATCAGCCGGGGAAACGCCCGCCTGCATCAGTTCACGGCGCTTTTCCAGGACATAGTCTTCGCAATCGCCGACATTGCCGACCTTGTCGGGATAGCCCCAATATTCCTCGACGCCGTAAATTTCCATGTCCGTCAATGGCTTGACCGTCTGGTTCACATGGCTGTTGACGTTGACGATCAGCTCCCAGAAATCACGCGTCATCTTGGCCGGCGCAACATTGCGGCTGCGGATCGAGCACTCATCCGGCAGGCGCTTGCAGAATTCGTAATGGCCGATCGGCTGGGATGTCAGACCGCCGGTCTGCATGAAAGCTTCAGCTGCCGAGGCGGAATTTGCGATGAGTGCGCCAGCGAAAAGTGCCGCAGCGACCCCCATCGACCTCAAAATCTTTACCGCTCCGAACATGCCTTACTCCGAACCCAACCAGCCTTCGTTAACAAAACGTTAATGGCCGGGAGGGATATGAGTCAATCACAATGGCGCCACGATCCCGCCATTGTTAATATATGGTTAAAATTTGAACTTCCTAGATTTTGACGAAAATTTGAAGGTTGTACACGGCGGCAGCTCACAACCACAGGACGATGACGCCCTTGCCGACCGCCTGCGGAAGGTACGCGGTCATGTCAGTAGCGATTTGAATTCATTGCGTTTTATTGAAGCGCGAAAGAAAACTGCCGGAAGATTCAGTCTTCCGGCATGGCTGTCTGATAATCGGACAGCGTGTTCAGCTGCGTGCGCGTTTACCGATCGGGGTGACATTGCTCTTGCGGTTGGCCTGCGCATGGTCGTTAACGAATTGGACGATACGTGGTGCAATTTCAGCACGGAAACGCGATCCGTTGAACACGCCGTAATGGCCGACCTTGGCCTGCAGATGATGCATGCGCATGGCGTCAGGGATGTTCACACACAGCGTTTGGGCGGCCTTGGTCTGCCCGACACCGGAAATGTCATCGTTCTCGCCCTCGACCGTCAGCAGCGCAACGGTGCGGATCGACGCGGGATCGACCAGCTTGCCCCGGTGGGTCATCTCACCCTTGGGCAGGGCGTGGCGGACAAAAACCGTATCGACCGTCTGCAGGTAGAATTCCGCAGTCAGATCCATCACCGCCAGATATTCGTCGTAGAACTCACGGTGCTTGTCGGCGGAATCGCCATCTTCCTTGACCAGATGCATGAAGAATTCCTTGTGCGCCGTGATGTGGCGATCAAGATTCATGCTCATGAAACCGGAAAGCTGCAGGAAGCCGGGATAGACGTCGCGCATGAAGCCGGCATGCGGCCATGGCACCGACATGATGACATTGTCGCGGAACCAGTCGATGCCCTTCTCCTCGGCCAGGATATTGACCGCGGTCGGGTTCTTGCGTGTATCGATCGGTCCGCCCATCAGCGTCATGCTGGACGGCGCAAACCGGTCGCCATTGGCTTCCATGACCGACACGGCGGCGAGAACCGGGACTGATGGCTGGCAGACCGCCACCACATGGGTGTCTTCGCCCAGAGCGTGGAACATGTCGATGACATAATCGATGTAGTCATCCAGATCGAAACGGCCTGCGGTCAGCGGCACGGTGCGCGCATCGACCCAATCGGTGATGTAGACGTCCGCATGGGGCAGCAGGGCTTCGACGGTGCCGCGCAGCAGCGTGGCATAGTGGCCGGACATGGGCGCAACCACCAGAATCTTCGGGTCCGCAGCACGCTTTGACGACAGCGCGCGCTTGAAGTGGATCACGTTGCAGAACGGCTTTGACCAGACGATCTTTTCGCGGATTTCCACTTCCTCGCCGTCCACGACGGTCGTTGGAAGATTGAAAACGGGCTTGCCGTAGGTGCGCGTGGTTCGTTCGAACAGCTCGCAGCCCGCCGTAATGGATCGGCCGATAATCGTCTGCGAAAAGGGATTGAGCGGATTGTCGTAGAACAGCTTGGTTGCATCCGCGAGGGCCCGGAAGGGCTGGAGAGCGGCATGATTGAGTTCATAAAGCTGGTAAAACATTCCACTGTCCGATCATATCAACACAACGGCGATCTCACAAACATGATCATCAAAGATGAAAATGTTCTTGATGGGAGAATGACCCTAGCCGGTTTGATCGATATTGCAATGCAACAAACGGATTAGTGAAAAGAAAGATGTTCACAATTTCCTGTGCAGGCGCAACATGAATTGCGCACTGCACAGGTAAAGATCAGGCGCCTTCGACAATGACCATTTCGCCGTCGGCATATTGCTGCCGGATGAGCTTGGCCGCCTGGTATTCCGCTGAGTTGTAGCAATCGAGGGCATGCTGCACCGATGGAAACTCGATCACCACATTGCGGCCGCGCGCCGTGCCTTCCAGTTCATGAAACGTGCCGCCACGCGCCAGGAAATGTGCGCCGAACCGTTCGAAGGCTGGCTTTGCCGTCATTATGTAACCCTTGTAGCCCTCCGCATCGCGAACATCGATGCGCGCTATCCAATATCCCTTGGCCATACATCCTCCACATCATGCATTGTCCGGTGACTCACCCGGACCGCGGCGGATTTGATCAGACGCCCGCCATTTCGGCAAGGATCGCTTGTGCCGCAGCCCTGGGATCGCCGGCGGCAACGATGGGCCGGGCAACCACGAGATGGCTCGCGCCGGCGCGCAGCGCATCGGCAGGCGTCATCACCCGCTTCTGGTCACCCACGTCGGCCCCCTTCGGCCGGATACCCGGCGTGACGACGGCAAGATCCGGCCCGACGATCTTGCGCACGGCGGAGGCTTCGGCCGCCGAACAGACGATGCCGCCCATCCCCGCATGCAGGGCCTGTTCGGCACGGATCAGTACCAGCGTGTGCGGATCGTGCTCGTAACCGGCATCGATCATGTCCTGCTGGTCCATGGAGGTGAGGACCGTGACGCCGAGCAGGCACAGGTCCGAACCGCGCGCAGCCGCCACGGCCGCCTTCATGGCCTTGGGGTAGGCATGCAGCGTCAGCATGGAAACGCCCATCTTGACGATATTCTCGACGCCCTTGGCGACGGTATTGTCGATATCGAGGAGCTTCATGTCCAGAAAGACTTTTTTGCCGGACTGGACGAGTTCCGAGGCAAATCCAAGGCCACCGGCAAAGGCGAGCTGATAGCCGATTTTGTAGAAGGATACCGTATCCCCGAGCGTACCGACGATATCGCCCGCCGCCTTCAGGTCAGGCACATCGAGGCCTACGATGAGGCGATCGCGCAAAGCCGCTTCCATCATGACAAACCACCTTTTCCGTTGATCGCCATCCCATGGCACACCAGCGCCCGATAGGAAAGATCACAACGGCAAAAGGACGGGTAAAAACCGTCTGTCAGCGCGATTTTGCCAGCCGTGCATGGTCGATCAGCGATTGGCAGACCCGTTCCATGGTCCGTGCAGTCCGTTCATCGTGAAACGAGCCATCGCTGGCGAAGGCCTCATGGGCATGGGCCACGGAACATTGTTCGCTGATGATCAGCGTTCCAACATTCATCAGCACGGAGCGCAGGTGGTAGAGCCCCCGGATACCGGCAAAATTGCCGTCGGAGGACGAACAAAGCGCAACGACCTTGCCGGCATAGGGCCGCAAAGGCTTTTCGCCATCGCGCGAAATCCGGCTGACCCAGTCGATGGTGTTCTTCAAGAGCGGCGGGATCGACGAATTGTATTCGGGCGACGCAATGAGAATGCCATCATGGGCGGCAAACAGCCGCCCGAGCTTCATGGCATTCTCCGGTATGCCTTTTTCCTTCTCCAGATCCTGATCCATGATCGGCAGCGGGTAGTCGATGAGGGCTATGCGTGTCACCTCGGCGCCCAGCGCTGCCAATGTCCGGGTGGCGACATCGGCGACCTGGCCGCTGAAAGCACCGGTACGGTTCGAACCTGCGAAAACGAGGATCTTCGGCAGCATGGGGTTCCCTCTGTGGGTCAGACAATGAAAGGCAAATCAGGCGCGGCGGTAAATCCACAGGCGGGCGGGCGGGACATTGCGGATGATGAAATCGAGGTGTTCGATCTTGTAATTGCCGCGGCCGGCGGGAACCGGCGACATCGGACCGTAGGTGATCTGGACGATCGGGCGGCCATGCGGCACGCGGCGCAGCAGGTCCTCGATGATCTTCACTCGGTCGCCGACCGGAAAATTCAGCAACGGCACCGCCGAAACGACCGAATCAAACATCTGGTCCTTGTGACCGCCGAGCGTCTTGTCGAGGTTGAACGCGTCGCCCTCGATAATGTTCACGCCGGGGAAATCCGCGCGCAGATGCGCGGCGAAATCCGAGGAATATTCGACGCAGAACAGATTGTCAGGCGTAACGCCGCGATTGAGAATCGCCCGCGTGATCACGCCGGTACCGGGCCCAAGTTCGAGTACCGGCAATCCGGAATGCGGATTGACGACGCTGGCCATCCGGCGCGCGGTGATGGAACTGGTCGGCAGAATCGAGCCCACGGCCTTCGGTCCATGCATCCAGCCTTTGAAAAACCGGATCTCCTCGCCGAATTTTTCAGCGAGTTTTTTTCCCAGTGGTCGTGTCATTCCCATCCTCCCGTCGCAGGTAGACAAATTTATGACGCAACTCGTGGCGGAAGCAAGGCCAGTTGTCTTAAATCCGTAACAAATTTACTCGCTGAGTCCCTCGAAGAATTCCTTCATGCGGGCAAAAAAGCCTGACGATTGCGGGCTGTTGTCCTGGGACGACACGCGCTCGAACTCTTCCAGCAACTCGCGCTGGCGCTTGTTGAGATTCTGCGGCGTCTCGATGGCAATCTGGATATAGAGATCGCCCATGGCGGGCTGGCGCAAAACCGGCATGCCCTTGCCCTTGAGGCGGAATTGCTTGGCGTTCTGCGTGCCTTCGGGGATCTTGACCCGTGTCTGCGTACCATCAAGCGTGGCCACCTCGAACTGGCCGCCCAGTGCCGCTGTGGTCATGGAAATCGGCACCTTGCAGTAAAGGTCCGATCCATCGCGCTGGAAGAATTCATGCGGTTTCAGCGACAGGAAAATATAGAGATCGCCGGATGGCCCGCCGCGCACGCCCGCTTCGCCTTCCCCGGTCAGCCGGATGCGGGTGCCGTCTTCGATACCAGCGGGAATGTTGACCGAGAGCGAACGCTCCTCGGTGATTCGGCCCTGACCGGAGCACTTCGTGCAGGGATCCTTGATGGTCTGGCCGCGGCCATGGCACGTCGGGCAGGTCCGCTCGATGGAAAAGAACCCTTGCGCCGCCCGGACACGGCCGGAACCGCCGCAGGTGTTGCAGGTGACGGGGGATGTGCCCGGCTTGGCGCCGCTGCCGGAACATTCATCGCAGGTGATGGATGTCGGCACGCGAATCTGCGCCGTCTTGCCCGCATAGGCCTCTTCCAGCGTGATTTCCATGTTGTAGCGAAGATCGGCACCGCGCTCGCGTCCGCCGGAGCGGCGCTGGCGCCCGCCACCCATCATCTCGCCAAAAATATCCTCGAAAATATCGGCAAAGCCACCGGCGCCGCCAAAACCGCCGCCGCCTCCGCCCATGCCGCCATTTTCAAACGCCGCGTGACCGAACCGGTCATAGGCCGCGCGCTTGTTGGGGTCTTTCAAGGTTTCATAGGCTTCGCCGATTTCCTTGAATTTGTGCTCGGCGTTCTCATCGCCCGGATTCTTGTCGGGGTGATATTGCATCGCCAGTTTACGGAAAGCGCTTTTCAGCTCTTTCTCATCAGCGCCTCTCGCTACGCCGAGGGTTTCGTAATAGTCAGCCTTCATCCAAACACTCGTTCCATGAAATCAGAGAGCCTCACGCAGAGGCTCGTTTTAGACCGGTATTTAGGTGTTCAGCGCCCCGAATGCCATAGTCTACTTGGATTGATTCGTTCCACTTGGCGCATATTTGCGCATTATTGCGTTTGTGTGGCAATCCTTCCACGCTTTTATGCACGTGAGAAAACCAAAATGACCCGATCCGCCGCCGTCTGAAGGGCTGGCGCACCGCGATTATCCGCCTGTGTTGACCTGTGTCATTGCTCATAACCGGCCTTCCCCGTTGCCACGCCCGCAATTGCGTCTGGCTGTTGAAAGAGGGAAAGACGGGCGGTCCCTGGAACGCGGGTCTTGGGGTATGCGGTATGCTATGCTTGCGATCCAAGGACCACCCGCTCCGGCGATTTTGAGGTTTTTGCCCTGTTCTGCCCGTTCCCTCGCGAGGAATAGAGGCAGAGAGGTGAAACCTCCCCGGCCCGACAGGTTTTCCTCCCCGCGAGGCCGAAGCGCCGATCCTTTCCCGACTTTCGAAAGTTTCCGGAAGCATTCCCGCCGGAAAGGACACGTTGAGAATAACGTGGGTTGGGAGCTGTTGGATAAGTTGGTGTGATTTTTTCCGATGAAGACCTGGCTGAGCTGTGGTGCGTGGTTCGACAGGCACACCATGCGACTTTGCCTTGCAGGCACGACATTGCCGCTAGCACAAACAAAAAGCCCGGCATTTCTGCCGGGCTTTTCATCACATTGTGTGCTGCGGATTATGCAGACTTCTTCTTGCCGTTTTCGTCGATTTCCTCGAAATCGGCGTCGACAACATCCTCGTGGCCCTTGGCCGCGGCTTCGGTCTTTTCACCTTCGCCTTCGGCAGCCTGAGCTGCTTCATACATGGCCTGGCCGAGCTTCATCGAGACTTCGGCGAGGGTCTGTGTCTTGGCCTTGATGGCTTCGGCGTCATCCCCTTCGGCCGCAGTCTTCAATTCGGCCAGAGCCGTTTCGATTGCCTGCTTGTCCTCGGCCGAAACCTTGTCGCCGTAATCCTTCAGCGACTTTTCCGTCGAATGGATCAGGGCTTCCGCCTGGTTCTTTGACTCGACCGCCTCGCGGCGCTTCTTGTCCGCCTCGGCATTGGCTTCGGCGTCCTTGACCATCTTTTCGATATCGGCATCGGAAAGACCGCCGGATGCCTGGATGCGGATCTGGTGTTCCTTGCCCGTACCCTTGTCCTTGGCCGAAACGTTGACGATACCGTTGGCATCGATGTCGAAACCGACTTCGATCTGCGGAACGCCGCGCGGTGCCGGCGGAATGCCCACGAGGTCGAACTGGCCAAGCGCCTTGTTGTCGGCAGCCATTTCACGCTCGCCCTGGAAGACGCGGATCGTCACGGCGGACTGGTTGTCCTCGGCCGTGGAGAAGGTCTGCGACTTCTTCGTCGGGATCGTCGTGTTGCGGTCGATCAGACGGGTGAACACGCCGCCGAGTGTTTCGATGCCGAGGGACAACGGTGTAACGTCGAGCAGGAGGACGTCCTTGACGTCGCCCTGCAGAACGCCGGCCTGAATGGCTGCGCCCATGGCGACAACTTCATCAGGGTTCACGCCCTTGTGGGGTTCCTTGCCGAAGAAGGCCTTCACGACTTCCTGGATCTTCGGCATACGGGTCATGCCGCCGACGAGAACCACTTCATCGATTTCACCGGCCTTCAGGCCCGCATCCTTGAGCGCTGCCTTGCAGGGCTCGACAGTACGCTGGACCAGATCGTCAACCAGGCTCTCGAACTTGGCGCGCGACAGCTTCATGGTCAGGTGCTTCGGACCAGAGGCATCGGCCGTGATGAATGGCAGGTTGATTTCGGTCTGCTGGGCCGACGACAGTTCGATCTTGGCCTTTTCCGCAGCTTCCTTGAGGCGCTGCAGGGCAAGCTTGTCGTTCTTCAGGTCGATGCCCTGTTCCTTCTTGAACTCGGCCGCAAAATATTCGACCAGGCGCATGTCGAAGTCTTCACCGCCAAGGAACGTATCGCCATTGGTCGACTTCACTTCGAAAACGCCGTCGCCGATTTCCAGAACGGAAACGTCGAACGTGCCGCCGCCCAGATCGTAGACGGCAATAGTCTTGCCTTCCTTCTTGTCGAGGCCATAGGCCAGGGCAGCTGCGGTCGGCTCGTTGATGATGCGCAGGACTTCCAGACCGGCGATCTTGCCGGCATCCTTGGTGGCCTGACGCTGGGCATCGTTGAAGTAGGCAGGAACGGTGATGACGGCCTTCTCGACCTTTTCACCGAGATAGGCTTCCGCCGTTTCCTTCATCTTCTGCAGAATCATCGCGGAAATCTGCGAAGGCGAATATTTCTGGTTGTGAACTTCCACCCATGCGTCGCCATTGTCGCCTTTGACAATGTGGTAGGGCACAAGCTTCTTGTCCTTTTCAACGGTCGGATCGTCAAAACGGCGTCCGATCAGACGCTTGACCGCAAAGACAGTTCCTTCCGGATTGGTGACAGCCTGGCGCTTGGCCGGCTGGCCAGCAAGGCGCTCATCGCTATCCGTGAAAGCGATGATCGAAGGCGTCGTGCGCGCACCTTCCGCATTTTCAATGACCTTCGCGTTCTTTCCGTCCATGACGGAGACGCAGGAATTGGTCGTACCCAAATCGATACCGATAACTTTAGCCATTATACTTCTCTCCATTCAGCAGGCTGCCGGGACCTCTGCCGAGCATTCCATTCAGCAGCCCCTAGGGGGGTTAAACAATACAAGACGACCACAGCGAGCCGAACTTGCGTGTTGTGGGCTATATAAGAAGGCTGAAATTACCATGCAAGTCAGAAGCTGCGGCATTTACACGCCTAATTGCCTTAAAAGACTCGGCAAACCGGCTTTTTAGCGCCATATATCGCCTATGACCGATGATGCACTCCACTTCAACCTTCCCGAACACCGGCGCAGCCAGCTGATCAATACGCTGCATACATGGCTGCTTCTTGCCGGAAGCCTGGCATTGCTCGTCGTCTGCGCTTTTACGCTGGCGGGGCCCGTCGGCATTATCTACGCCTTTGTTTTCGGCGCAATAAGCCTTGTCGCCATACGGCGCATCAGTCCTCAGATGGTACTCAAAATGTATAAAGCAAGGGCTGTAACGCGCGCTGAGTTCCCGCAAGGGCTTGCCATCGTCGAGGAACTATCCCGCCGGGCCGGCCTGCCGCGCCCGCCCGAACTCCACGTCATCCCTTCCCGGATGATGAATGCCTTTGCGGTCGGCCGGAAAGACAATTCCGTGGTCGCGGTGACGGACCAGCTGATTCGGGTGCTGACGGCGCGCGAACTCACCGGCGTGCTGGCGCATGAAATCAGCCATATCCGCAATGAGGACCTGAAGGTCATGGCACTGGCCGACACGGTGTCGCGCTTCACCTCGCTGATGTCGACGATCGGCATGGTATCGCTGCTCTTCAACATCACATTCCTGGCCAGCGGCGCGCATGCGCAGGTGCCGTGGCTGGGTGTCCTCGTGCTTTTGGTTGCACCGACCATCGGCGGCCTGCTGCAGATGGCGTTGTCGCGCACCCGGGAGTTCGATGCCGATCTCGGTGCATCCCTGCTGACGGGCGACCCGGACGGGCTGGCCCAGGCCCTGACGAAACTGGAAAAGGCCCAGGGCAGGCTGTGGGAAAATCTCATCCTGCCGGGCGGACGCATTCCCGATCCGTCGATCCTGCGCACGCATCCGTTGACGGAGACCCGCGTGGCGCGACTGAAGGCCCTGAAGGATGCATCGGGCGTGGTTGCCCGCGGCGAAGCACTGCCGGACGACATCCTCGCGACGCTCATGGTCAAGCCGCAGGACCGGATCCGCACGCGCCCTTCACCGGTTCCGCAGATCGGCCGCCAGCACGGGCGCTGGAATTCCAGCAATCTGGAAATCCTGTCGCTGCTCAACACCCAGTCCGGCAGGCCGGTGGTATCCGGCCCGGAAGCCGAGTGCGAAGCCTGCCCGCGAAGCCTCAATACCCCGGATGGCGACCCGCACGTGCATGTGGCACGCGGCGGCGTGTATTGGTGAACTAGGAAACTGCTTCCCAATTGCCGGTTTCCCCGGCGCGATAGATCGCATCGATCAGCTTCTGGTTGAGCACCGAGCTTTCCAACGAAAACACGGCCGCGTCTTCGCCCTTCGCGGCGCGGGCAAAGGCCTCGATCTGCAGACGATAATGGTTCACGTCGCCGAAACTCCATTCGGTGGCACCCGTGTGGGTCTTGTCATGCAGCGTGACGCGGGCATGGTCATACTTGCCGGTGTTGAACGGTCCATGCACCTCGATAAACCCTTCATCGCCGTGGAAGACCATGGACTGGCGCGCGGCAAGCTGTGTGGCAACATAGAAGGACAGCTCGAAACCATCGAAATCGGCGCGCACGCTGGCATAGCAGTCCGTGCCGAAATCCGCATCGCGCTCGACATTGGCCGAAACCCTGACGGGCTCCTTGCCGGTGACGAAACGGGTGACAACCGTTGGATAGACACCGATATCCGGCAGCGCGCCGCCGCCGAGCGACAGCTGGTTGCGCATATTGCCCGCATCCCTGTTGAAATAGCTGAAGGCACCCTGCACCTGGCGCAGCCGGCCGATGGCACCGCCGGCGATCAGATCACGCACCTTCAACCATTGCGGATGATAGGTCACCATGAACGCTTCGGCGATGAGCACGCCATGGGTGTCGCGGGCACGCTGCAAGGCTGCGATTTCGCTGGCATGCAGCGAAATCGGCTTTTCGCACAGCACATGCTTGCCCGCTTCGGCGGCTTTCAACGACCACTCCACATGCTGCGAGGTGGGAAGCGGTATGTAGACGCCGTCAATATCGGCTGATGCCAGCATGGCCTCATAGGAGCCGAAAGCATGCGGCGCGCCGAATCGCCCGGCGACGGCCCGCGCTTTCAAGAGGTCGCGGCTGGCGATACCCGACAGGACGGAGTTCTCCGCATCGCATATGGCGGGGATGACCGCCGTGACCCCGATTTTCGCTGTCGACAGAACACCCCAACGGAACATGATGACTTCTCCTCTTTGTCGTGGTGCAACCTAGACAAGCCCAATCGGAATGGAAAGCAGCGCCAGGCTCAGACTTTGAAAAAATCGATGAAGGCACGCAGGGCCGGGCGCATCTGGCGGCGACTCGGATAATAGAGATAGACCCCGGGGAACGGGGCACACCAGTCATCGAGCACACGGAGCAAACGCCCGTCGGCAATGGCTTCCGGCGCCATATGTTCCAGCAGGAAGGCCACGCCGGCGCCGTCCAGCGCTGCCTGGATGACCAGCCGGTCGTCGCCGAGAATCAGCGGGCCGTTCACGTCGATGACGATTTCCTCGCCATCCTTCTCGAACTCCCAGCGATAGACCTGCCCGCTGGCAAAACGGCGGCGGATACAGAGATGACCGGCAAGATCATCCGGGTGCAGCGGTATCGGGTGCCTGTCAAAGTAGTCCGGCGCTGCAACGATGTTCGCCCGGATCGGATCGCTCATGCGCACCGCAATCATGTCCGGTTCCAGACTCTCACCCAGCCGCATGCCCGCATCAACGCCAGCCGCAACGATATCATTGAACGGCTCTTCGACGCGCAGCTCAAGCGTGACACCGGGATAGGCCGCGGCGAATGCAGCGATGCGCGGGGCCAGCAGCCTGTGGGCGGCAAAGGGCGGAACACTCAGCCGCAGGGTTCCCGCGATGCGGTTGTTGGCTTCCTTGGCCGCATCGAGCGCCAGGTCGATTTCCGCCAGGGCCGGACGCAGCCGCTTGAGCAGCAGCGCACCTTCTTCCGTCACCGCAACGCTGCGCGTGGTGCGGGCGAGAAGACGGACGCCAAGGTTCTGTTCCAGGGTTGAAATGGCGTGGCTGACGGCTGATGGCGCTATGCCCAGTTCCCTGGCGGCATCCCGGAAGCCGCCACAGGCTGCAACAGTGGCAAATACGGACAGTTGAGGCAGGTACGATCGATCCATTGATCTATTATATAGAACAACCTGTGAAATAATAAGGGAATTATAGAACACTGATCCGCAATCTAGGTTTCCGTCATCACAGCAAAAGGAGATCGGTGATGGAAAAGCGCAAACTCGGGGAACTCGATGTATCGGCCGTGGGTCTCGGCTGCATGGGCATGAGCTTTGCCTATGGCGGACAGGATGAGGCCGATGCCATCCGCACCCTGCATCGCGCTGTGGATGTCGGCGTGACCTTTTTCGACACAGCCGAAGTCTATGGCCCGTTCGACAATGAAATCCTTGTCGGCAAGGCATTTAAAGACTGCCGCGACAAGGTCGTGATTGCCACGAAATTCGGCTTCAAAATTTCCGATGAAGGGGTAGGCCTATCGCGCATGGTCGGCGTTAACAGCCACCCGGAACATGTGAAAGCCGTTGCGGAAGCGTCTCTCGGACGGCTCGGCATCGAGCAGATCGACCTGTTCTACCAGCACCGGGTTGACCCGACTGTTCCCATCGAGGACACGGTTGGCGCCATGGCCGAGCTGGTCCGGCAGGGCAAGGTAAAGGCGCTCGGCCTGTCCGAGGCCAGTGCCGCCACAATCCGCCGCGCCCACAAGGTGCACCCGATTGCCGCCGTGCAGAGTGAGTACTCGCTGTGGAGCCGCGAGCCGGAAGACGAGGTCTTTGCCGTCTGCCGCGAGCTTGGCATCGGCTTTGTCCCCTACAGCCCGCTCGGCCGTGGTCTCCTGACCGGCACGATCAGCAAGCCGGATGAATTGGGTGCCGATGACTGGCGCAAGACCCTGCCACGGTTCCAGGCTGACAATATGGACGCCAATGCAGCTCTGATCGCCACGTTGAAGGGCCTGGCCGCGGACAAAGGCATCACACCGGCACAGCTGGCGCTCGCCTGGGTGCTGCACCAGGGTGATTTCATCGTGCCGATTCCGGGTGCCCGCAAGATCAAGCACCTGGAGGAAAATGCGGCGGCGGCCGACGTCTCACTCTCGCCGGCGGACCTGAAAAAGATCGGCGATGCGCTCTCACCCACGCGGGTTGCGGGCAACCGCTATTCGGATGCAGCGCTGGCTCTCGTCAACGGCTGATACCGGCAACGGGGCGCTGCGCCATCAGCGCCCCGCACTTTCGGCAATGGCCCGCGTTGCGTCATCCGCCGGAAAATACTGCTCGATGAATATGCCCTCGGTCAGCACCTCCTGCGCCGAGCCGAATGCCGTCAGCGTGGTGATCCAGCTGGTAACGGCATCGCCAAGATGCAGCTGCACGGTTATAACCGGCGGCGGGTTGCGCTCGCTCTGATCATTGCGCAACAGCGCTGATATTTCCGGATCGGTTTCATATTGTGCGACGCGCCGCGCCAGCGCGCTGCGTGGACCGTAAAGCCTGGCTTCGTTGCGGGCTCGCTTCAGGAACAGCAGGGCGACATCCGGCCAATTGGCGATGGACCGGCGCACGGGACCCGGCTCGAGCACCAGCGCCAGAATATTGACACCCGGCCCAATCGGAATGCCCAGCGCTTCGGCCAAGCCCATGAAGCCAACATTCGCAACGAGAATGTCGTGATCCGCATTGAAGGCCACCGCCGGCCACGGCGCATGCCGCTCGAGGATCATGTGGAGCGTGTCGCGGATCAGTGGCGGCAGGCCGGCCATGCCTTCGCGTTCCGCCGAGAGGTAGCGCGGCGCAAAACCGGCCGCACCGAACAGCTCATTCTGGATCTTGAACGGCAGCTCGAGCGCTTCGCAGATGCGGATGATCATGCCCTCCGACGGCCTTGCCCGTCCGGTTTCGAGAAACGACAGATGTCGCGACGAGATGCCGGCTTCCAGCGCCAGATCCATCTGGCTCATGTGCCGGTGCGAACGCCATTGTTTCAGATGATCGCCGAATTCCATCACCGCTCCTGATTCCCGCCAGACTGGCGCGGATACTTTGCAATATCCATTACTCCAGAGGTAATTGTTTCGATTACCTTATGCCGGCATTCTCCGTTCATCAACACAACGAAGGAGAATGACATGACCAAAATCACCTTGAAAGACGGGTTGACGATCAACGCAGTCCTCACCGGCATCACCGGGCTCGGCCTTGCACTGTTTGCCGAACTGGCGGCAGAATATCTCATCCCCGGCGCGCCGGTCTGGCTGATCGCAGCACTGGGTATCGCGCTCGTGCTGTTTGCCGCCGATGTCGCCCTGATCGCCCGATGGAAAGCCCAATCAAAACCATTGGTCGGTTTCGTTTTCATCGCCGACCTCGCGTGGGTCATAGGCGTTCCGGCGATTCTTGTGGGGATGCCATCCGCCTTTACCACCCTCGGCATCGCCGCCAGTCTGGCCGTCACGGCCGTGGTTGCCTGCTTTGCCCTGATCGAATGGCGGGGGCTCAAAACGATGGGAGCGGCAAAAGCGATCTAGCGCCCGGCTTTTGTTGACACCAGAATTCAGATTATAGAGCCTCGCGCTTGACAGACGGTACGGTGTGAGGCCTATTTCACGCCGTTGCCGGGGCCGAAGACCGCCGGGGCAACGCTGCAATGTGCATGCAATTTATTTGTTCTAACACGCCAAACCACCCCTGTTCGCTCATCGATGGTCAGGCCTTCTGAAGCTGGAATACAATGGAAAAAGCAACAAAAAAGTCGATCAGACGCTGGGCTGTCGGTTTGGTTCTCCTGGCAATTCTTGCCTATTTCGTTCCCTATCTCGTGATCTTCTACCTGATCTGCGGCATCTATGACCTGTCGCGCAACAAGAATATCGACCTGCAGATGGTCGAACAGTATTTCTGGGGCAACGGCCTGTTCACCTGGATCCTGTCACCGCTGAACATCGTTCTCGACATCCTGTCGCTGCCCTATATCAACAAGGGTGTCTACAAGCTGGAAGACCTGCCATCCGACTATCAGGCGGAGGTCAAGCGCCTGATCACCGCGACGCAGAAGGAAGACCTGGTCGGCAAGCTGCAGTCCCGCGCGGAACAGCAGGCCCGCAGCATGTTCTTCTTCAAATGGTATGGCAAAGACCAGCCCAGCTTCGTCAGCGTGCCGTCCTTCTACGAAAAATATAATTTCGTGAAGACTATCGGCGTGTCGGTGTTCAACAAGAAGAACTCGACGTCAAAACATTTTGGCCCGATCCGCGCCACCATCCGTGTCCTCTACAACATCAACGACATGAACGACCGCACGGCCTATATCTGGTGCGGCGACACGACGAGCTACTGGAAGGACGACAAGCTGTTCATTTTCGATGACACGCTGATGCACCAGTCCGTCAACCAGACCGACCAGACGCGTTATTGCCTGTTCGTCGACATTCTCCGCCCGTCCCATCTGCCCGGCCTTTATGCCGCCATCGTCTCGTTCATGGGCCTGATCCTCAAGGGCAGCAATTCGATCTTCTACAAGAACTGGAAAGTCATCCAGAAATAGGATTGCGATTTATATCAAATAAAAAGGGGCGCTGAGCGCCCCTTTTTTGTTGGTGGGTTTTTGGTTGCATGACCATTGTGCGTGGTTCGGTCTTTACCCGCGCAACACAGCGCCGGTCTGCTTGCCAACACTCTCAACAATCCGCCTGGTCAGCGCATCGAGATCCTCGTCATTGAGCGTGCGCTCCTGCGGCTGGATCGCAACTTCGATGGCAACGGATTTCTTGTCGGCACCCAGCGAAGGGCCTTCGAACAGATCGAACACCTGAACGCCCGTGATCAGCTTCTTGTCGCCGGCCAGCGCCGCACGAACGATCGAAGCCGCATCCACCGCCTTGTCGACGACGAATGCAAAATCACGCCGTACGGTCTGGAAATCCGACAGTGTCAGCGGCGGCTTGGTGCGTGTCGCCTTCTGCTTCGGCTCGGGGATCGCATCGATGTAGATTTCGAACCCGCACAGCGCCCCCGATACATCGAGCGTTTCCAGCGTCTTCGGGTGGAACTCGCCGAATGTGCCCAGAATGACCTTCGGGCCGAGCTTGATCGTGCCGGAACGACCGGGATGATACCAGGCCGGACCGCCACTCTCGATCTGCAGCTTGTCGACGGGCGCACCGCAGGCTTCAAGCACGGCAAGGGCATCAGCCTTGGCATCGAACACGCCGACCGGCGCGGCATTTCCGGCCCAGTGGCGGCCGGAACCGTCCAGCTTGGCCGTACCGCGGCGCACGCCGGCAGCAACGCGGCGCTGGGTTTCCGGCGTATTGCCTTCATAGGTGCCAGACACCTCGAACAGGGCAAGATCATTGAAGCCACGATCCGCATTGCGCTGCGCCGCAGCCAGCAGGCTTGGCAAGAGCGAAGGGCGCATATCCGACATATCGGCGGCAATCGGATTGGCGAGCTTGAGCGACGGCTGGCCGCCGCCGAACAGTTTTGCCTGTTCTTCCGAAATGAACGACCAGGTGACGGCTTCCATCATCCCGCGCGAGGCCAGCGCCCGCTTGGCGTTGCGGGTGCGGATCTGCAGGGTGGTCAGGATCTTGCCGTTGACCGCCGCATGGCTTTGCAGCGGCTGCGGATCGATACGGTTGACGCCATGGATACGCATGACTTCTTCCACCAGATCGGCCTTGCCGTCGACATCCGGACGCCAGGACGGAACCAGCACATCCACCACGTCGCCCGTGCCTTGCGGCTGGAAGCCGAGACGGCTGAGAATGTCGAGGCTTGTCTTGACCGGCACATCGATACCGGTGAGGCGTTTGACCTCCGCTGCCGGGAATGTCACCGACTTCGGCGTGTGGCCCTTATAGCCGACGACCTGGGTTTCGGAAGGCGCACCCCCGCACAGGTCAAGGATCATATGGGTGGCAAGCTCGAGGCCCGGCACCATGAATTCCGGATCGACACCGCGCTCGAACCGGTAACGCGCATCGGTGATAATACCGAGATTGCGGCCGGTGCGCGCAATGGTCATGGCATCCCAAAGGGCGGACTCAACAACGACATTCGTCGTGTTCTCATCGCAGCCGGAATGTTCACCGCCAAGGACACCGGCAAGCGACTCGACACCGTCCGCGTCGGCAATCACGCCGATTTCAGGGTTCAGCGTGTATTCCTTGCCATTGAGACCAAGGATCGTCTCGCCTTCCCGCGCCCAGCGCACGGTGAGGTTGCCCTTGACCTTGTCGGCGTCGAACACATGCAGCGGACGGCCGCGATCGAACGTCATGTAGTTGGTGATATCGACCAGCGCATTGATCGGACGCAGGCCGATGGCCATCAGGCGCTGCTGCAGCCATTTCGGACTTGGTCCGTTCTTCACGCCCTTGACCGTGCGCAGGGCGAAACCTTCACACATCGGCGCGCGGTCGCCGAAATCCAGCGACACGCTGACGGACGGGCTACCCGCGCCTTTCACCGGCTCGACGGCATTGCTTTTCAGCGCGCCGAGCCCGGCGGCGGCCAGATCCCGGGCAACGCCGTAAATGCTGGTGCAGTCGGGACGGTTCGGTGTCAGGTTGATCTCGATGACCGGGTCATCCAGCCCGGCATAGGCCGCAAAACTGGTGCCGACAGGGGCGTCAGCCGGCAGATCGATAATGCCGTTGTGCTCGTCCGACATCTGCAGCTCGCGCTCGGAGCACATCATGCCGTGGCTTTCGACGCCGCGAATCTTGCCGACCGAAAGGGTAACATCAATACCGGGGACGTAGGCACCCGGCGCTGCGAACGCGCCGATCAGACCGGCACGGGCATTGGGGGCACCGCAGACGACCTGCAACGGCTTGCCGTCGCCGGTATCGACGGTGAGCACCTGCAGCTTGTCCGCATCCGGATGGCGCGAAGCAGTCAGCACCCTGGCGATGACAAAGGGCTTCAGTGCCGCCTTGTCATCCAGCGATTCCACTTCAAGACCGATCATGGTCAAGGTATCGACGATCTCGCCGAGCGAAGCCTCGGTCTTGAGATGATCTTTGAGCCAGGAGAGGGTGAATTTCATGATTTCACTCGTTTCTCGATTTCAGCGTTTGAGGGTTTCGACAAGGCGAAACCGCTCGCATAAAAGTTCCATGTCAGGCGAAAAGCCGTACCCGATCATGCGCTCAGGCCGCCAAACAGGGTCGGCATGTCGAGCGGGCGGAAGCCGTAATGCTGCAACCAGCGCACATCGGCATCGAAGAAGTCGCGCAGGTCCGGCATGCCATATTTGAGCATGGCGATGCGATCGATGCCCATGCCCCAGGCAAAGCCCTGATACTCGTCGGGATCAAGCCCGCCATGGCGCAGGACATTCGGGTGAACCATGCCGCAGCCGAGGATTTCCATCCAGTCCGTGCCCTGGCCGAACTTGACCTCGTTGCCCGACCGGTCGCACTGGATATCGACTTCCAGCGACGGCTCGGTGAACGGGAAGAAGGACGGGCGGAAGCGCATCTGCAGGGACGGTACCTCGAAGAACGCTTTGCAGAATTCTTCCAGCACCCACTTCATGTTGGCGACATTGGCCGTCTTGTCGATGACCAGCCCCTCGACCTGATGGAACATCGGCGAGTGGGTGGCATCGGAATCCATGCGGTAGGTCTTGCCGGGGATGACGATGCGGATCGGCGGCTTCTGCTTTTCCATGGTGCGGATCTGCACCGGGCTCGTATGGGTGCGCAGGAGCTTGCGCTCGCCATTCTCATCCGGATTGAAGAAAAACGTGTCGTGCATCTCCCGCGCCGGGTGGCCTTCGGGAAAATTCAGCGCCGTGAAATTGTAATAATCGGTCTCGACGTCCGGGCCTTCGGCAATTGAAAAACCCATATCGGCGAAAATCGCCGTGATTTCATCAACGACCTGACTGATCGGATGGATGCGCCCGCGCTCGGCCGGCGCGGTGCGCACGGGCAAAGTGACATCCAGCTTTTCCTTTTCGAGGCGCTCGGCAATCGCCGCATCCTTCAGCGTGCTTTTGCGGCTGGCCAGCGCATCGGTGACGCGGTTCTTCAGACCGTTGATGGCCGGTCCCTGCGTCTGGCGCTCTTCCGGCAACATGGACCCCAGCGATTTCAGCTTTTCCGAAATCGAGCCCTTTTTGCCAAGCGCAGCAACACGGACAGCCTCGATGGCCGCTTCGTCATTCGCTGCCTCAATCTGCGCGACCAGCGCGCTTTCCAGTTGTACCAGATCGTCCATGCTTCTCACCTGTTTCGCGTCTTGAGCGATTATGCGATCAATTCAATGCAGAAAATTGAAAAACCCGCGCCAGCCGAGCCAGCGCGGGTTTCCCAAGTCTATAATTCCGAATGTGCTTTGGGAGCGGCGGCTGGCTTAGTGGACAGCGCCTTCAAAAGCATTCGGTGTGGTGTTCTTCAGGTATTCCAGTGCCTTCTTGGCGGAAGCCACGAGTGCACCGAATGCTGCTGGCTCGTGGATCGCGAGATCCGACAGAACCTTGCGGTCAACCTCGATACCGGACTTGCTCAGACCGTCGATGAAACGGCTGTATGTCAGGCCATGCTCACGCACGGCAGCATTGATACGCTGAGTCCAGAGCGCGCGGAACGTGCGCTTCTTGTTCTTGCGGTCGCGGTAGGCGTACTGCTTCGAACGATCGACGGCAGCCTTTGCAGTCTTGATGGTATTCTTGCGGCGGCCGCGGAAACCCTCAGCCTGCTTCAGAACTTTTTTATGCTTGGCGTGGGACGTAACGCCCCGTTTGACACGTGCCATGATATGATCTCCTTAAAACGTCGCTGTCGGCTTAAAGGCCGTTGGGCAAGAACTTCTTCACGATTTTCGCATCGGCATCGGCGAGAACCATTGTGCCACGTGCGTCACGAATGAATTTGTTCGAACGTTTGATCATGCCATGGCGTTTGCCAGCGGCGGCGGCTTTAATCTTGCCAGTCCCAGTGATTTTGAACCGTTTCTTGGCGGCCGATTTGGTCTTCATTTTGGGCATTTTGCTACTCCTATTTCTAGGGTTCCCGTCACTCCGATGGAGCCTGAACCCTTCTGATTTCACTTCAGACCGACCAAAGTCTGAAAGCATGCAAAACCGCCACGGCATGCCCTGCCGGGCGGTTTGAACGCGGCCTTATACCCAGAAGCCGGAAAAAGCGCAACTGCTGAATCGTCTTCGATTCCGCAAAAAATCAGTAAAACCGAAAGAAGACGGGCAGAATATTGACCGATTGCAGATATTCGGCAAACTCAAGCAGGGGGTAGGAAATGAAAAAGACCAGCCCGTCCGCCAGCGTCTTGTACAGCATCGAAGACTTGACGCTCAGAACATCCGATTCCCGGTACAGCCTGAGATTGGGGAAGAACCGCGGTACTTCGCGTTTATAGGCAAGGTATGTCTCGCCGAAAACGGTCTCCAGATAACCTTCCTCGGCGATAATGACAAAATGGAAGGCGATATAGCAAAGCACCGCCAGTATCAGGGCGACGGTCAGGCTGCCCGTCATCATGCCAATACCGAAAGCCCCCACGGTGCTGAACACGTAAAGCGGGTTGCGGCTCATCGAATAAGGCCCCAGATGGACGATTTCGGAACTCTTGCGCCCGCCGATGTAGAGCGTGCACCACATGCGGCCAAGGATTGCCAGAACAATCACACCGATGCCGAAATCCTCGATATATTCGTGGGTCCAGTTATCGGCCCAGGCGGAGCGAACAGTCAACAAAGCGCCGAGAATCAGAAAAATGACGACTGCCAGCACAATTCGGCGGCGCCGCTGAAACCGGGCCATGTCCTTTGGAGATGTGAGCGCCATGTCAGCCCTTAAATCCGGATCGTTCAAGACAAAAGCCGCCCGAAGGCGGCCTTGGTCTCAAACTGTCGTTCAGCTTTAGCGTGGCGCCAGCACCATCATCATCTGGCGGCCTTCCAATCTTGGCTCGGCCTCAACTTTGGAAATATCGACCGTATCTTCCTTGACCCGGTCAAGCAGCCGCATTCCGAGTTCCTGGTGCGCCATTTCGCGACCACGGAAACGCAATGTCACCTTGACCTTGTCACCTTCGTCGAAGAATCGCTTGATAGCCTTCATCTTCACATCATAATCATGCGTGTCGATGTTCGGTCGCATCTTGATTTCTTTGATTTCGACTGTTTTCTGCTTCTTGCGCGCCTCGGCAGCCTTCTTCTGTCCCTGGTACTTCAGTTTCCCGAGGTCAACAATCTTGCACACCGGCGGCTCGGCATTCGGCACGATCTCGACGAGATCGAGTCCGGCCTCATCGGCCATGGCCAGCGCGGCCTGAATCGTGACGATACCGTGGTTTTCACCTTCGGCATCGATGAGCTGTACCTGGGGTACCCGGATATCGCGGTTGGAACGCGGTCCATCTTTCTGGACCACCTGTGCTCTAAAGGGTCGGCGAATGGCAGTAGTCTCCTTGAATTATTTCGGTCCCGCAAATAGCACCGTCAGGGCCCGCCTGCAATGCTTTGTCTGCAGCGGTTAGCTCAATAACATCTTTTCACGGATAAATCATCTGGTTCAGATATAGGAATATTCGCATTCTATACAATGTGGTTTCCAGTTGAATGGGTTTCATCATCGAATTTTGCATGGCAAAAGCAAGCGGCACATCCTGGAGACTGACACATGACGGCTCACCCGCCGGTATTCCTCACCCTCAACGACATCGAGATCGCCGTGCGCTACCGCGAGGGCGCTGAGCCCGGCATCGTCTGGCTCGGCGGTTACCGTTCGGACATGCTCGGCAGCAAGGCGGAATGGCTGGATCGATGGGCTGAAGCCAACGGCCATGCATTCCTGCGCCACGATTACTCCGCCCACGGCGAGTCGGGCGGTGCGTTTCGAGACGGCACGATTTCGCTCTGGCTCGAACAGAGCCTTGCGGTCTTCAAAAAGTTTTCGTCGGGGCCGCAAATCCTCGTCGGTTCATCCATGGGCGGGTGGATCGCCCTGCGCATGATCGAAGAACTGCAAAAGGCCGGTGAACACAGCCGCGTTGCCGGGCTGGTCCTGATTGCGCCCGCACCGGACTTCACGTCCGAGCTGGTCGAACCCCAATTGACGCCGGACCAGCGCCGCCAGCTTGCCGAGCGGGGTTATATGGAAGAACCATCCGAATACGCTCCCGAACCCTATATCTACACCAAGGCGCTGCTGGACGATGGCAGAGCCAATCAGGTGCTCAAGGGGGTGATCCGGACCGGCTGCCCCGTGCACATCCTGCAGGGGATGGAGGACAGGGATGTTCCCTACACCCATGCCCTGCGGCTGGTTGATCACTTGCCGGTTGACGACGTGACGATTACGCTGGTGCGCGATGGCGATCACCGCCTGTCACGCCCGCAGGATCTGGAGCTTCTCACCCGCACCGTGGCTTCGATGGTTGACCGCTCGAAAATCCGCCTGCCCATTCTGTAAATCCTCCCAACAGGTTTCGTCCCATGCGCTCCTCCGTGATTGCTTCTGCCGTCGTTGCCGCCATTGTCGGGTTTGGCGGCACGCTCGCGCTGATCATCGCGGCGGCACAGGCGCTTGGCGCGACACAGGCGCAGACGGCAAGCTGGGTGACGGCGCTTTGCCTTGCCATGTTCATTGCCACGGGTTTTCTCAGCTGGCGTTACAAAATGCCAATCATCACGGCATGGTCGACGCCGGGACTGGCCCTGATCGGGGCCAGCACGGGCTTTACCATGCAGCAGGGTGTCGGCGCCTTCATCGTCACGGCCATCGCCATCATCATCACAGGACTGGTCAAGCCGGTTTCCGGCCTGGTTTCCAAAATCCCGGCATCGATTGCCTCCGGCATGCTGGCGGGCGTCCTGTTCGCCTTCCTCATCGGCGCGGCGCGAACAATCCCCGTCGATCCGCTCTTCGTCCTGCCATTGGTGCTTCTCTTCTTCGTCATCCGCCTGTTCAATCCGGCCATGGCAGTCCTCGCCGTGCTGTTCGGCGGCATTCTCTTCGCCTTCCTCAGCGGCCGTGTTGCCAGTGTACCGGATATCAGCCTCTCCACACTCACCCTCATCATGCCGGTCTTCGACACACGGGCGATCATCGGTATTGCGCTGCCGCTTTACCTCGTCACCATGGCGTCGCAGAATCTGCCCGGTTTTGCCGTGCTTCGTGCCGCCGGTTACGAGCCGCCGACGGCGGCGGCATTGCAGGTAACAGGGCTCCTTTCGCTGCTGACGGCCCCCTTCGGCGCACATACGAGCAACATGGCCGCCATCTCAGCGGCGATCTGCACCGGGCCGGATGCCCATCCGGATCCGGCGCAGCGCTGGCTGACCGGGCCGTTCTACGCGCTGTCCTACCTGATACTGGCCATCTTCGGGGCCTCGCTGGTGGCGCTGTTTGCCGTTCTGCCGGCACCCCTGATCGCACTGGTCGCCGGTCTCGCCCTGATCGGCGCCTTTGCCAATGCGTTGACGATTGCGTTGAAGAATGAGACCGAGCGGCTTGCCGCCGTCGTCACCTTTGCCGTGACCGCATCGGGCATTTCCATTGCCGGAATCGGCGCTGCCTTCTGGGCGCTGGTGGCGGGCCTGCTTGTCGTTGCCTTCGATCACGCAAAGAAACATATCTGATTCCAAACCCTTACCGCATTCGAGCCCGGCATTTCTTGAAAAGCCGCAATCCGTCTCCCATGTCGTAATCAATCGACCAATACTGCGCCGTGCGCCCTTCAGGGCGCATAAAGGACGCAGTATAACTTTTGGATTGGCAGATGATCCTTGTCCAAAAACCATTCCGGTTTTTGGGGTCATGTGCGGGTCGGGCTTTCGTGAGAAGGAAGAGCTTTTATGAACAATGCTGCTTTGATCCGGCCGGGCTGGACCCCAGCAACCATCGCCCTGATGGTTATTGGTTTCATGCTGTTCTGGCCGCTTGGTTTCGCCATGCTCGCTTACATCCTTTGGGGTAACCGGCTGGATGGTTTCAAGCGCGACGTCAGCCGCGCTACCGATGGCTTCTGCGGCGCATTCCGTCGCGGCAAAGGTCCGTCCTTCGGACGCGGTTCGTTCGGCACAGGCAATGTCGCCTTCGACGAATGGCGCGAAAAGGAACTGGAGCGCCTGGCCGAGGAACGCCGCAAGCTCGAAGAGATGCGCGCCGCGTTCGAGGACTACGCGCATGAACTGCGCCGTGCCAAGGACCGGGAAGAGTTTGACCGCTTCATGGCTGAACGCAATGCCGCGGCAAAAAAGCCGTCTTCGGGCGTCAACGACGCCGAAGAGGAATAACACCATCCTGCGGACGGTTCCCTCCAGTCCTGTCCGCATTTCCCCAGCGAAGCGGCGTCGGAGCGATCCGGCGCCGCCTCTGTTTTGTCTCACGGCTTTCACCCGAATCAATTAAAGTCCCGCCCATGATCCTTTCGCTGTTCCGAAGCCCGCCGAAAAAATCCGCGACGCTGAAAGCCGAGCGGAGCTACGAGGTTGCGGGCCGTGTCCTGCCGTTGCGCGTGATGGAAAACCCGCGTGCGACGCGTCTCACCCTGCGTATCGATGCGGGCGGCAAGGGTTTGCGGATCACCGTGCCGCCGGGGATGCCAGCGCGCGAAGTCGACAAATTCCTGGCGCGTCACGAGGGCTGGATCGAGACCCGCATTGCCAAGATGCCGGACCAGCCCAAAGTGCGGCCCGGGGTCAAGATTCCGATCCGCGGCGTCCCGCATCTCATCGTGCATGAACCCGACAAGCGCGGAACCGTGCGGCAGGAAAACGGCGCGGAGGGCCCGCGACTGATCGTCCATGGCGACCGGCCGCATCTGGCGCGCCGGGTCGGTGACTTCCTCAAGCGGGAAGCACGGCATGATCTGGACATGCTGGTGGCGCGGCACACCGCAACGGTCGGACGGCGGGCCAAGATTATCCGCCTCAAGGATACCAAAAGCCGCTGGGGCTCCTGCACCTCGGACGGCACCCTCGCCTTTTCCTGGCGCATCATGATGGCGCCGCCACCGATCATCGACTATCTCGTGGCGCATGAAGTTGCCCATCTGAAAGAGATGAACCACGGACCAAAATTCTGGAAACTTTGCGGCGAGCTCTGCCCCGACACGGAACGCTGCAAAGCCTGGTTGAAACGCAACGGCAGCGCCCTTCAGGCGATTGATTTCAGCTGATGCCGGAACCAGTCACGCCTGCCATAGAAGCGGCAGCCCGAATCCTCTGGAATTTCCATCTCGTCTATGACCCGCTGAGCCCGGCCGATCTGATCATCGGCCTCGGCAGCTACGACCTGCGCGTGGCCGACCGTTGCGCCGACCTGTGGCATCAGGGGCTGGCCGCCAAAATCCTGTTTACCGGCAAGGCCGGCAACTGGACCAACCACCTCTACACAACAAGCGAGGCGGAAGCATTTGCCGCGCGCGCCATTGGCGCTGGCGTCCCGGCCGACGCGATTCTGATTGAACCGAACGCGACCAATATCGGCGAGAATATCCGGTTTGCGCGGGAAATGGCTGGTGATACGGTCAAGCGCGCCATCATCGTCACCAAACCGCAGACGCAGCGCCGGGCCTTCGCGACGGTGCGCGCGCAATGGCCGGAGATAAACGCCGCGGTGACGGCACCATTGCACAGCTTTCAGGATCAACCGCTCACGACCTATCCGCTCGACCGGCTGATCCATGAGATGGTTGGCGACGTCAAGCGCATCGTCGACTATCCGGCCAAAGGCTTTCAGATTGCGCAATCGGTCCCTCCGGCTGTCGCAGATGCGTTCGATTTCCTTGTCAAAGCGGGCTATGACCACCACCTTTAGTATCGAAGGATAAACCGCGCAAAATCCTCGACTCTTGCGCGTTTTCGTGGCACTGGCACCGGTTATGAGCCTTGATATCAAAATATGCGGATTAAAGACCGACGAAGCCGTTGCGGCAGCGCTGGATGAAGGCGCGTCGCATATCGGTTTTATCTTTTTCCCCAAAAGCCCGCGCAATGTCGATGCGCAGACCGCCGGCCGCCTGCGCCGCGCCGCAGTCGGTCGGGCGAAGGCCGTTGCTGTCACTGTAAATGCAGACGACGCAACGCTTGATGCGATTGTTGCCGAGATGCAGCCCGACACGCTGCAGCTGCATGGCGACGAAAGTCCGGCCCGTGTCAGCGCCGTGAAGCAGCGCTACGGATTGCCTGTCATCAAAGCCCTGGCGCTGCGCGAACGCCGCGATCTTGACGCGATTGCCCCCTATATCGGCATTGCCGACGGCTTTCTCTTCGATGCCAAACCACCCAAGGGATCGGACCTTCCGGGAGGAAATGGCGTGTCTTTCGACTGGCAAATCCTCGGCGGCCTTGACGCCTCGGTCAATTACATGCTTTCCGGGGGCCTCAACGCCGGTAATATTGCCGAGGCGCTGGAAGCGACGAATGCGCGCGGTATCGATATTTCGTCCGGCGTCGAGTCCGCGCCGGGTGTAAAAGATGTTAGCCTGATCAGAGAATTTTTCCGGGTTGCGCGCGCCGCCAAAAGCGCTGACGTGGCCTGAACAAACGGAGCGGAACGGTGGACAAGGCGGTTGAACCCAATTCATTCAAGACAGGTCCTGACGAAGAGGGCATGTTCGGTATTTTCGGCGGGCGTTTCGTTGCTGAAACCCTGATGCCGCTGATCCTTGAATTGCAGCAGGCCTATGACGACGCCAAGAATGATCCGGCCTTCAAGGCCGAGCTGCGTGAATTGTCCACCAACTACGCCGGGCGCCCGTCAAAACTCTACTATGCCGAAGGTTTGACCAGGCATGTCCGCCAGCTGGCCAAGGACAAGGGTCTTGATGGCGGCGCGAAAATCTACTTCAAGCGCGAAGACCTCAACCATACCGGCAGTCACAAGATCAACAATTGCCTTGGCCAGATCCTGCTTGCCAAGCGCATGGGCAAGACCCGCATCATCGCAGAAACCGGTGCCGGCCAGCACGGCGTTGCCTCAGCGACGGTCTCGGCCCGGTTTGGTTTTCCCTGCGTCGTCTATATGGGCGCCACCGACGTCGAACGGCAGGCACCCAATGTTTTCCGCATGAAGCTGCTGGGGGCTGAAGTGAAGCCCGTCGCCTCCGGCCACGGCACGTTGAAGGATGCGATGAACGAGGCGCTGCGCGACTGGGTCTCGAATGTCGATGACACCTACTACCTCATCGGCACCGCTGCAGGCCCGCATCCCTATCCGGAACTGGTGCGCGATTTCCAGTCGGTGATCGGCGAGGAAGCACGCGCGCAGATCCTCGAGCGTGAAGGCCGCCTGCCCGATACGATCATTGCGGCCGTCGGCGGCGGTTCCAACGCCATCGGCCTGTTCCATCCCTTCCTTGACGACAAGAGCGTCGAAATCATCGGCGTTGAAGCCGGCGGCCGCGGCCTCGACGGCGAGGAGCATTGCGCCTCCATGAGTGCCGGCAGCCCGGGCGTGCTGCACGGCAACCGCACCTATCTGCTGCAGAACAAGGACGGCCAGATTCTCGACGGTCATTCGGTTTCCGCCGGTCTCGATTATCCGGGCGTCGGGCCGGAACATTCCTGGCTGCGCGATACCGGCCGGGTTTCCTATGTGCCGATCCTCGATGACGAGGCTCTCGATGCATTCCAGCTGACAACACGCGTCGAAGGCATCATTCCCGCGCTTGAATCGGCCCACGCCATTGCCCAGGCGGTGAAAATCGCGCCTGAAATGGCGCAGGACAAGATCATGATCGTCAACCTGTCGGGTCGCGGCGACAAGGATGTGCATACGGTGGGCAAACTCATGGGTATGGAGATTTAAGCATGGCGACCCGTATCGACAGAAAATTTGCCGCGTTGAAGGCGGAGGGGCGTCCGGCACTCGTGACCTATTTCATGGGCGGCGATCCGGATTATGAGACCTCGCTGAAGATCATGAAGGCACTGCCCGGTTCCGGTTCGGATATCATCGAGCTCGGCGTTCCCTTTTCCGATCCGATGGCCGACGGCCCGGCAATTCAGGCAGCTGGCCTGCGTGCCCTGAAAAAGGGCATGTCGCTGACAAAGACGCTCGCACTTGCCGCGAGCTTCCGCGAGAGCGACAACACCACGCCGATCGTGCTGATGGGGTACTACAATCCGATCTATATCTATGGTGTCGACCGCTTCCTCAGGGATGCCGTGGCCTCCGGTATCGATGGCCTGATCATCGTCGACCTGCCGCCGGAAATGGATGCGGAACTGTGCATTCCCGCCATCAAGGCCGGCATCAACTTCATCCGGCTGGCCACACCGACGACGGATGAGAAGCGTCTTCCCAAGGTGCTGCAGAACACATCCGGCTTTGTCTACTACGTCTCGATGAACGGCATCACCGGTTCTGCCCTGCCCGATACGAGCAGGGTGGCGGATGCGGTCAAGCGCATCAAGCAGCATACGGACCTGCCGGTTGTGGTCGGTTTCGGCGTCAAGACCGCCGAGCAGGCCAAGGTGATCGGCACCGCGGCGGATGGCGTTGTCGTTGGCACCGCAATCGTCAATGCCGTTGCCAATACAATCCGTCCGGATGGCTCGCTCGTGGCCGATCCGGCCGAAGCCGTCGCCACGATGGTGCAGGGACTTTCCAGCGGCGTGCGCGCCGTGCGCCTTGCAGCGGCGGAATAGAAGCCCTAAATCACAATACCGACGAGAGAACAGGACCGATCATGAACTGGATCACAAATTACGTCCGGCCGAAGATCAATTCGATGCTTGGTCGCCGCGAAATGCCCGAAAACCTTTGGATCAAGGATCCGGTTTCGGGCGAGATGGTCTTCCATACGGATCTGGAAAAGAACCAGTGGGTCGTGCCGTCTTCCGGCCACCACATGCGCATTCGTGCCAAGGACCGCCTGCGCTACTTTTTCGATGATGGCGCCTACGAATTGCTGGAACAGCCGAAAGTGGTCACAGATCCGCTGAAGTTCCGTGACGAAAAGCGCTATATCGACCGCCTGAAGGAACATCGCGCCAAGTCCGGCGTCGAAGACACGATCATCAACGCGCTGGGTACCATCGAAGGCCTGCCGATTGTGGCAACGGTTCAGGATTTCAGCTTCATCGGCGGATCGCTGGGCATGGCGGCAGGCGAAGCCATCATCAAGGCGTTTGAAACGGCAATCGCCCAGAAGCGGCCGCTCGTTCTGTTCGCTGCCTCCGGCGGCGCCCGCATGCAGGAAGGCATTCTTTCGCTGATGCAGCTGCCGCGCACCACCGTTGCGGTGGAAATGCTGAAGGAAGCAGGCCTGCCCTATATCGTGGTCCTCACCAACCCGACCACGGGCGGCGTCACCGCCTCCTACGCCATGCTGGGCGACATCCATATTGCCGAGCCGGGCGCGCTGATCGGCTTTGCCGGACAACGCGTCATCGAGCAGACCATCCGGGAAAAGCTGCCGGAAGGCTTCCAGACCGCCGAATACCTGAAAGCCCATGGCATGGTCGACATGGTCGTGCCGCGCACCGAACTCAAAGCCACCATTGCGCGTCTTTTGAAGATGCTCATGGGTGAAAAGGCAACCGAGGTTCCCGTTGCCAAACCGAATGGCGCGGCGCTGCCGGCAACGATTGAAGCCGAAGCTTGATTCACGTGATGGTTCTGGAGGCCTTTGCCGTTGGCTTTGTCTGTGTCGTCGAAGGCTGAGGCGATTATCGAGCGCTTGCTCGGGCTTCACCCGAAGGGTTTTGACCTGTCGCTGGGGCGTGTCACGCGTCTTCTCGATGCCTTGGGCAATCCGCACCTGAAAATGCCTCCCGTCATCCATGTGGCGGGCACCAATGGCAAGGGGTCGTGCGTTGCTTTCTCCAGGGCACTTTTGGAAGCTGCCGGTTATACGGTGCACGTGCACACCTCGCCGCATCTCGTTCACTGGTATGAACGCTACAGACTGGGTGCACCGGGTGGCGGCAAGCTGGTCGACGATGAAACCTTTGCCGACGCCCTCACCCGGGTCGAGGAAGCCAATGCCGGTCAGGCCATCACCGTTTTCGAGATACTGACCGCCGTCACCTTCGTCCTGTTTTCCGAACATCCGGCCGATGCCGTGATCCTTGAAGTCGGGCTTGGCGGCCGTTTCGACGCCACGAACGTCATTCCGGAGCCTGCGGTCAGCGTCATCATGCCGATCTCACTCGATCACCAGCCCTATCTCGGCGACCGGGTCGAGCTGATCGCGGCGGAGAAAGCCGGCATCATCAAGCCGGGCTGTCCGGTTGTCATCGGTGCGCAGGAAGAAGAAGCGGCACGCATGGTGCTGATCGAAACGGCCGAGCGGCGGGATTGCCCCTTTGCCGTCTACGGCCAGGATTTTCTTGCCTTCGAAGAACGCGGCCGGATGATCTACCAGGACAATACGGGCCTCCTCGACCTGCCCTTGCCGGCCTTGCTCGGCCGGCATCAATTGTCCAATGCCGCAGCCGCCATCCAGGCGGTGAAGACGGCGGGTTTCACGCTGCCGGATTATGCCATCGAAACGGCCATGACAACCGTCGAATGGCCCGCCCGCATGCAGCGCCTGATCAAGGGCAAGCTGGTCGAACTGGCAGTACCCGGTTCGGAAATATGGCTCGATGGCGGCCACAACCCCGGTGCAGGCCTGGTGATCGCCGAGGCGATCGCATCGCTGGAAGACCGCAGCCCGCGGCCGCTTTTCCTGATCACCGGAATGATCAACACGAAAGACCCCATCGGCTATTTCGAAGCCTTCACCGGCATGGCGCGGCATGTCTATACGGTGCCGATCCGCTCCAGCGATTCCGGTATTCCGCATGAACAGCTGGCGATTGCCGCCGGCGATGCCGGCCTTTCCGCAGAGCCGGTGCATTCCGTCGAGAATGCGCTGAAAATATTGCGGGACAGCTGGGACAAGTCCGAGCCCGCACCCCGCATACTCATCGGCGGCTCGCTGTATCTCGCCGGCGACGTTCTGGCCGAAAACGGCACCCCGCCGCAATAAAAAACCCGGCACGAATGCCGGGTTTGATGAATGTCTATGACTTCGGCTTATGCGGCTGAATTACGGATCCAGTCGCTGAGCTTGCTCTTGGGAGCAGCGCCAACCAGATTGGCAGCCAGTTCGCCATCCTTGAACATCAGCAATGTCGGAATGGAACGCACGCCGAACTGGGCTGCAAGTTCCGGATTCTCGTCGATGTTGACTTTGGCAATCGTGACCTTACCAGCCATTTCCGAAGCGATTTCTTCAAGGGCAGGGGCGATCATCTTGCAGGGGCCGCACCACTCGGCCCAGAAATCAACAACAACAGGCTGACCTGCCTGAAGTACATCGGACTGGAAATTGCTGGTGTCGATCTTGACGGTAGCCATCGGCTTTTCCTTATCGGTTATTGAATGTTGCCCATCATGTGGTGAGTCTACCCACCCGCGTCAAGCTCGGTCATCTCACGATGCGGTGAGACGGGCAAGGGCGGCCTGCATCTCATTCACCGGAATATCGATGAGATGCGGGCCTTCGGTGAACAGCAGGGCAGCCTCCACGCTCTTTCCAGGATAAAGCGGCTCCAGCAATTGCCGGTAGAGTGCCAGCTGCGCCACATAGGCGTCGGGCACCTCTTTCAGGCTGCGCGGCGCCGGGCGGTTGGTCTTGTAATCGACGATCAGCACGCGGCTTTCGCTCACCGCAAGCCGGTCAATGACACCGGATACGGCATGATCCTTGCCGCGCAGATGCAACGTGCCCATGACTGCGATTTCCGCGAGGGAACCGGGCGCGAAGACCGGCGCGAAACGCTGATCGTCCATGACGGCGAATGCCGATTGCAGGGCGCTTTCGATTTCGTCCGGCTTCCAGTCGAAGGCAGCGCGGGAGAGATACCGCTCGGCGGCAGCGCGACGCTGAGCGGCAGGCAGGTTGGGCAATGTCTGCAACAGTGCATGGATGACCGTACCGCGCCGGATCGCAAAGGCGGGATCGGTGCTCTCCGCGCCGAGAACCGGCGAGCCGGTGACCAGCGGCTCTTCCTCTTCGGGCTCGATCAGAAGAGACACGCCGGACGGCGCCAGCGGGCGCGGCAGCCCGGCCTCCCTTGCCATGGGCGCACGATATCGGGACGGGAAAGGCATAACCGATGCCGCCGGCACCAATTCCGGCTCCTGCACCGGACCACCGGTCCGCGCAGTCTCGCGGTAACGTTTCGCCACGATGCCCTCAACCGGATGATCGAACGGTTCGCTCACATCCGCGAGCGCCGAATCGACAAGACCGTGCCAGGTATCCGGCGACTGGCGGGCGCCGCGATAGCCGCAAACGATCAAACGGTCTTCCGCGCGGGTCATGCCGACATAGAGCAGACGGCGATACTCCTCTTCCGACCGTACTTTCAGGCTGTCGACGATGGAGCCGGTAAAGGCGGTTGCATAGGATTTGGACGGCACGAAAAGGAAGCCCTTGCCCTGCCATCCCTCTTCTTCCTTCATCGGAAACGACAGAAGATTGGGCGTGCGCCCGCCCGACGAAGCGGAACTGCCGGAATCAACCAGGAATACCACCGCAGCTTCAAGCCCCTTGGCCGCATGCACGGTCATGATGCGCACTTCATCCCGGCTCTGGTCGAGTTCGCGCTTGATCTCGGGCGTAGCGGCCTCGAGCGTTTCCAGAAAGGCCTGCAGTCCGGGAAGACCGGTCTTCTCCGTGGCGATGGCATAGTTCTGGAATTCGTCGATCACGTCGCCAGCCTCGTGCCCAAGCCGCGCCAGAAGCTCGCGCCGCGCACCGCCACTGCCAAGAATATCCGCGTAGAACTCGAACACCGGCACCGTATCGGCACGGTTGCGCCACTCCTGCAGTCGCTTGGCGACGGTCGCCAGCGCCGGATCGCTCTTGGCCTGGATCGTCAGGCGCTGATGCAGGGTTTCATTTTCCGCCCGCCCGTGCGCCAGATGGAAAAGCTGGTCATCGTCCCATTTGAAGATCGGGCTCTTGAGCAGTGCCGCCAGCGACAAATCATCGGAGGGCAAGAGCATGAAACGGCCAAGCGCCATCAAATCCTTGACGGCGATATGGTCCGTCAGTTTGAGCCGGTCAGCACCGGCCACCGGCACATGGCGCTTCTTCAACTCGCGCGACAGGGCGGGCATGAACTGATCGCGCTTGCGCACCAGGACCATGATATCGCGCGCCTGCAGACGCCGGTTCTTGCCTTCGATGATTTCGCCGTTTTTCAACCAGAGATCGATGGTCCTGGCGATCTGTTCGGCAAGGCGAACCGGCGGCGCAGGAAGGCTGTCGACTGGTGTGCGCCAATCCTCCTCCTGTTCCGTGGTTTCGGGCGTCAGCATATCCCAGATCTGCACTTCGCCGGGATCGCCGGACCGGATCGCCGTGTGGACAGTCGCCCCGTGATCGGCACCAAAGCCGCGATTGGCTTCAGGCCGCTTGAACACGGCATCCACTGCGGACAGCACGTCGGGTACGGAGCGGAAGGAGAAGTTCAGATTGACCCTGGAGAAACTCAGCTCAGCATTTTCGGCGTTTTTCTGGGTTGCCTTGCCATGGCAGGCGAAATCTTCCGGGATGGCGCCCTGAAACGAATAGATGGACTGCTTTTCGTCACCCACGGCGAACAGGGTACGCCGGACGGTGCGCGCGGTACTGCCGGAAAAAAACTCCTCGCTGAGCAGGCGGATGACCCGCCACTGGTTGGGGCTGGTATCCTGCGCCTCATCGACCAGAATGTGATCAATGCCCTTGTCGAGCTTGTACTGCACCCACGGCCCGGCGTCCTGCCGCGCCAGCAGTGCCACCGTGCGCACGATCAGATCATCGAAGTCGAGAAGGCCCCGCGCCCTTTTCATCTGCTGGTAACGGCCGATCAGATCGTCGATCAGCACCAGTGCCGACAGGGTCAGCCGGATCTGCCGCAGCTGCTTCAGGCGGTCCAGGCCGTTGAAAACCCTGTCCGCTGCCCGGTCATAGCGTTCGATGAAATCGGGAATGCGGTCGGTCACGCCCTTCGAGGCGACATAGCTGCCGCTCTTGGGATCGCCTGTCGCTTTGAGAAAGGCGGTACGCAGCACCTCTTCGCGCTGATCGATTTGATCATTCACCTTGGCAAACCGCAGCAGGAGCGCAAATTCCTGGGCCCGCGAGGCGCCCTTCGGCACCGCCATGATATCGTCCAGCACGCCCTGCGGGAATTCCGGAACCGGCCAGAGGGTGGACAGGATATCGTCTTCCGTCTCCTCGCCGGTAAAGCCAAACTGGGCAAAGAAGAGGGGGCGCCGCAGCGCATCATGACCCACGTCGCGAATGAACTGGGTCAGGTCATGGCGCTTGTTGACAGCTTCATCGAGCAGTTCCTGCAACCCGAATTCTCCGGCCGCGTCCAGGACATCGTTGAAGGCAGCCGCAAGCTCGACATTGCCGTCAAGCCGCGCTGTCTGGAGCAGCTGGCGGCGTGCTTCCCCCACCAGCGCCACCTGCATCATGTCATCCATCAGTTCAAAATGACCGGCGATGTTCGCTTCCAATGGAAACTGATGCAGAATGGCCTCGCAGAAGGCGTGGATCGTCTGGATCTTCAGCCCCCCCGGCGTTTCCAATGCCCGGGCAAACAGGCGGCGCGCCTGCGCCAGCCGCGCGGGTCCGGGGCGCTTGTCGTCGATTTTCTCAATCGTTTGCGCCAGTGCCTCCTCATCCATGGTTGCCCAATCGGAAAGCCGGGCAAAGACGCGGTTCTGCATGACGGCTGCTGCGGCCTTGGTATAGGTCAGACACAGTATTTTCGACGGATCGGTGCCGTCGAGCAGAAGGCGGATGACACGCTCGGTCAGAACATGTGTCTTGCCTGACCCTGCGTTGGCGGACACCCAGACGGAATCCACCGGATTGGCGGCACTGTTCTGGTCGGTAATGGTTTCCCTGGGGATGTTGAGCGGCTTTTTCATTCCCCGCCCTCCCCGCCATCGTCAGCGCCGCCCGCCGACCATTCCAGCACCCGCGCGAGATGATCATAATCCCCCGTCAGATCGCTTTCCTTGAACGGCAGGGCGCGCGACAGATACCCTTTTTGCGGATCATGATAGGCAACAAGCAGTTCATTCAAGCGGAGCCACGCAAGCACACCGAGCTCAGGCGCAGTCTTTTCGCTCTTGCTGGCCGCTGTTCCCACCTTGAGGATCGATTCAGGATCAACCCGGCCGTTTGGCCGCAAGCGCACATAGAGCAGATCCGAGGCCTGACGCGCGCCGACTTCGTGAAAGGCACCGCGGGCGAGAAGCGCCGCTTCCAGTGCCAGCTGCGGCGAGAGCAGCACATGGGCCTGCTTGCGCGAGGGGGTGGAACCCGTCTTGTAATCGATGATTTCAACCGTGCCGTCCCGCATCAGATCAACACGGTCGGCGCGGCCGGACAGCGTGACGCCCGATGCTTCGACCGGGATTTTCTTCGAAGCTATTTCCGGATGGCGCTCGGCCAGCAGCGGCGCCCGTTCGCGCTCCCATTGCAGGAACTCGGGCACGAGGTTCAGGAAACGTGGCCACCACACCGCGTCGATTTCCTCCGGCAAGGCGATGTCATCGAAATAGCGCCGGCCAATCTCCGAAAGCCGGGCAGCCGCATCGGCACGAACCGGATCGATACCCTGTTCGGTAAAATGCGCCAGAATGTCGTGAAACAGCGAGCCGCGCTCCGCCGCATCGGGATCGCGGATCAGCGGCTCGATGGGACGCAGGCGCAGGATGCGCCGGGCGAAGATCGCGTAGGGATCGCGCCGCAGGGTTTCGATTTCCGTGACGGAAAAATGCTTTGGCCGCGCCTCAAGCGGCGGCTTTGGCTCCGGCCGTTTGACAAAGTCCTCATCCGGCGCATCGTCGATATCCCGGGCCCAATGCAGATATTGTGCACCGCGTGCGCGCAATTCATCACCGGCCTTCTTGCCAAGCACCGTTTCCAGCCGCTGCAACCAGCGCGATGCAACGGTTGGCGCATTGGCCGAGCGCTGCGCCCGGCTGAGAATGACCCGCTCCATGCCGAGCGCCATCTGGAAATCATGCGCCGCAAGGCCGGTGCGCCGTTCCGGCGGTTCCAGGTTGATGACGGCTTTCATCGGCCGGGACATGAAGGGGTCGTTGCGGGTCTTGCCCGGCCAGGACCCCTCATTCAGGCCGCCGATGATGACGGTATCGACGGTCTGCAGGCGCGCTTCCAGCGCACCCCAGATGAACAGGCGCGGATGGGCACCGGCCTTGGGTTTCACAACCTCACCTGCCATCAGGGCTTCGATCATTGCCGGCCATTCAACCGGCATGAAATCGAGACCGGAATCGGCGGACACGAGATTGCGCAGAAAGGCGGCGAACTGTTCTCCGGCAGCGCCGGTATAAAGCCCCGATATATCGCCCCTGTCATCGCGGACCAGATTTTCGAGGCTGGCAATCGTTGCCCGGACGATATCCGATATTTCCACGGATTCGCCGACCTGCGTGAAGGCATTGAGCTCAAGCATGCATTGCCCGAGCGCCGCGCAGACGATCCGCGCGGCCTCAATCCGCTGTGCGGAAATCTGGCGCAGCCAGGCAGGCTCGAAGGGTGACGCACTGCCTTCGGCGAGACGCCGCTCAAAGAATTCAGCCAGTCCTGCCAGGGTCGCGCGTCCGGTGCCGCCGCGCAGGGCAATGAGTTCAATGGTTTCCGCCGCCTGCCGCACGGCGTTGCGGTCCATGCCGAGCCGCGTCAGCGGATGCTTGAGCAGGGCCAGCAGCACGACAGGGTCACCGGGATTGAACACCGTTTCCAGTGTGAGGCGCAACAGCGTTGCCGGTTGCGTCTCGCGCAGGGCATGACCGCCGGAATCATCGGCGGCAATGTTGAAACGCGCGAGCTCACTGGCCACACGCCGGGCGAGATCACGATCCGCCGTAATGAGCGCCGCCGTCTTATCGGGTGTCTCAATGGCATCGCGCAGGGCGATCGCCACTGCCAGTGCTTCCTCGCGTTCGTTGGCCGCCTCGATCAGGGCGACGGGCGCGACCGCCGCGGAAAACGCGTTGCTTTCCCGGTTGATCGCACTCCACGCCTCGCTTGTTTCGGCAGGGCGCATGGCTTCCGCCAGCAGATGCTCGCGCGCGCGCTTCTGCGGGCTGACCGCGCCAAGACGAACAACGTCCTGGCGCAAGACGCCAAGCTCGGCCAGAAGCTTCCTCAAGCCGAATTGCGGATGACCAAAGATGGACGGATTGTCCTGCGTGTTGGCCAGCACCTGCCAGCTCGACTCATCCATGTCGCGATCAAGCCCCGGCAGGACCACCGCACCTTGCGGCAGGGCGGCGATTGCACTGAGAAGATGTGCCGTGGCCGGGATCGAGCCGGTGGAACCCGCGGCGATAACAGGGCCATCGGGAGGGTTGCGCAGAAGCCGCTCTGCTTCCAGTTCAATCAGCTGATTGCGGTGGGCGGCGGGATTGGACCGGTGCCGCTCATTGAGAATATCCGGCCAGAGACTGGTGACGATGTTGAGGAAATCCAATGTCACCTGCCACCACTCCGGCAGTTCCTCCGAAACGATGTTCGACAGCGTACTCCAGCCGCTTGCCTCAGTCTCTACCTGATCCATGAGCCCGGCCAGATCACGCGCCAGCCAGATGGCATCCGCCGTGGTTGCTGGAATGGCAATGTCCTCATTGCCGAACAGGGCAAGGACATGCTCCGGCAGGCGCTCCCGCCACGGCCGCACCAGCCGTGCAAGCAGAAGCAGCCGTTCCGTCGAACTGACCGGCGGCAGTAGATCGAAAAACGCGTCCGACCCCATATCGAACATCGCTGCATCTTCATCCACATCACCGAGCGGCCGGATGACGGGAAGGATCGCGGATTTCACCGGACTCTTTTCAACAAGCAGCGAGCGCAGGGTCCGCGCCGCGCGGCGGGTCGGCACATAAATCGTCGCCCCGGCAAGCGCCAGCGGATCGGCAGGATTGGCAGGAAAACCGGGAATGAGATTGCCGGACAGAATCGCGTCGACCAGAGCGGGAAGAAAGGGGTCGCCGGGAGCTATCGAGAAAATGCGTGGGCTGTGGCGCTCAACCATGGGTCTCCTGCCCGAGACCGGCAATCACGGCTTCCGCCTCTCCGATCGCCTCGGGCGTGCCGACGGTCAGCCAATGGCCCTGCATCGGCATCCCGAAGAGACGCCCGGCACTGATGGCTTCATCAAAATAGCGATTGAGCGACGCACGCGCCACCGGCTTTCCTTCAAAGAGACGCGGATGCGTGATCGCAGCCCCGGCATAGATATAGGGCGATGCGTCACCTTCGCGGAAGCGCTGCAGCCTTCCCTCGGCATCCACGGTGAAATCGCCGCGGCCTTCATAGCCGGTCGCCTGATCCATGCGTGCCACCATCACAAGAACGTCCATCGTCGAAGCATCCCATGCTTCAGCGAGACGGACAAGATTGGGACGGGGCCCGTCGATCCAGAATGTATCGGCGTTGAGAATGTAAAAGGCGCCCTTACCGATCAGGGGCAGGGCCTTGACGATGCCGCCAGCCGAATCGAGCAGTTCAGTCCGCTCGTCCGATATGGCGATTGCCGGCGAGCGCCGCGATCCGAGATGCTGTTCCATCTGGTCGGCGAGATAGTGAACATTGACCACCGCGCGGGCAATCCCTGCCGCATTGAGAGCATCAAGCCCCCAATCGATCAATGATTTGCCGGCTACCTTTACCAGTGGTTTTGGCATCGTATCGGTAATGGGACGCAAGCGCTTTCCGAGGCCCGCAGCCAGAAGCATCGCCGTATCGGGTATCGTCATTCACTGCTGCTCCAGGGAAAGAAGGTCCATCTTTTCGCACCATTCACGGACCGGCGTCAGCGACGGATGGTCGAGAGCGCCGGCCAGATAAGCCTGGATGCGCGGAAGGTGCTTGAGATAATAGGGTTTGCCGTCGCGTTCATCCAGCCGCACGAAGATTCCCAGAATCTTGGCATTGCGCTGCGCCGCCATGATGGAAAATGCCTCCAGGAAGGCGCTTTCGTTGAAAGAACTGTCGCGGGACTGCCGTTCCTCGATATAAGCGGCCAGCAGGTGTTGTTGAAGTTCAGGCTCGACCGTTACGCGCGCATCGAGCACCAGAGATGCCACGTCATAGGCGGATGGGCCAATCATCGCATCCTGAAAATCGAGAAGCCCGACGCGGTCGATGCCGCTGGCCTCGCCGCGCCAGAGAATGTTGGGGGAATGGAAATCGCGCTGAACCAGGCTTTTCTCCGAAGAATGAAGCCGACTAAACACACGATCCCAAGCGGCAACGTAGGCCGCCTTCTGTTCCGGCGCCAGCCGGAAACCCGCCATCCGCGGAACATACCAATCCGACAGAAGTTCCACTTCGATCATCATGGCGTCGCGGTCGAAATCATGGATATGATGGGTGTAGCCCTTGGCGATCTCGACGTCGCGCGCCCAGGTGCACTCATGCATGCGCGCCAGCAGCCGCACGGACGCCTCGTACCGTTCGACGATGGGGGCGCCATCCGCATCGAGTATGCCTTCATTTCCAAGATTCTCGAGCAACAGGAAGCCGTTGTCGAGATCGTCGGACATGATCTGCGGAACATAGAAGCCATTGGACCGCAAGAGATGGTTGACCGCCACGAACGCCGTCACCGACTGGGAAAGATGGGCGATCTGCATATAGGTCTTGCCATCGCGCAGGATCGGTCCGCCGGGATTATAGGGCGAGTTCATGAGGATCAGCGGGCGTTCACAGCCGGTATCGATCGTCTCGTAGCCGCGTGCGGAGGCATCGCCAAGCAGATAGCGGCGGTCTGCATCGGCATATCCTGCCCGGCCGAGGAATGTGCGTATGGCGAGCGAGCGCTGCAGCCTTGCAAGGGCGGCGTCTTCCCCATCAATCTCGACCGTGCGGCCGTTGCCATCATGGAGCAGATTGATGCGGATTGCCGGTTTGGCCAGCACCTCATCGGCCCGCTCCGGCCACTCCACCAGAACTGCACCATCCTCCAGTGCTTCGTCCAGCCCAAGCTCGTCGATTTCTTCGCTGGAAGACAGCCGGTATAAATCCACGTGACTGATCGGCAAACGCAGTTCCGGATAGGATTGCACGATCGTGAAGGTGGGGCTTGGAACCTCATAGGCACTGTCGTTGGCTATGGTGCGGATCAGCCCGCGGGCCAGCGTCGATTTTCCGGCCCCCAGATCGCCGGACAGCGTGACAAGATCGCCCTTGACCAGCGCCAGCCCGATGTCCTGACCAAGCCGTTCCGTGTCTTCTGCCGTTGCAAGCTGGAGTGTCAGGGACGTCATGGGCGCCTTATTCAGCAGCGATGCTGAAGGTACGTGCTTCCAGCGGGAACCGGCAGGTCACCAGCGTGCCCCTGCCCGCGGCACTGCTGATATCGACCTTGCCGCCATGTAGCTCCACAAAGCCTTTGACGATGGAAAGGCCAAGACCGGCACCGCGCTTGCGGCCGCCGTTCGGATAGGGCTGGAACCGCTTGAAAATACTGTCGAGCACATAGTCCGGCATGCCGGGTCCGTTGTCCTGAACGCTGAAAACCATCTCATTCTGTTCCCGCCCGCAGGTCAGTGTGATCGTGCTGCCTTCGGGTGCATAATTGGCGGCATTGCTGAGCAGATTGGCAAGCACCTGCTTGACGCGGCTGGCATCGGCACGGAAAGAACCCGCGCCGGATGCAATGCGGGTGTCGAGCAGGATGTTATGCTCCTTGAGGCGTTCGGCTACTTTTTCAGAGGCAGTGGCGACGGCATCGGCAACCGAGACGTCACTGATATCCAGCTCCATAATACCGGCATCGACCGTGGCGAGATCGAGAATATCGTTGACGATGGTCAGCAGCACCGAAGACGACGTGCCGATATGGTCGAGATAATCGCGCTGACGCTCGTTGAGCGGGCCGGTCATCGGCGTCTGCAGCAGTTCTGTAAAGCCCATGATGTTGGTCAGCGGCGAACGCAGCTCATAGGAGACATGCTGGACGAAATCGTTCTTCAGTTCATCCGTGCGCTCCAGCGCCTCGTTCTTTTCCTTCAGCGCCCGTTCAACCCGCACGGAATCCGTCACGTCGACGAAGGTCAGCATGGTCTGGCCGCTCGGCAGCGGTGCTGAGGCAAAATAGAGGATTTTCCCGGTCGTCAGCTCGACATGACCTGACAGCGACTCCCGTTTGTCGTCAAAGCCTGTGACGGTCGTCACAAAGCTTTCCCACTGGGTTGCATCGGAAACCGGCTCGCACAGGCGGCGGATCGCCGAGATATGCATGCCTTCGGCGACCTGTTCGGCTTTCAGTGACCAGAGCGATGCAAAGGCGGGATTGGACAGGCGAATCTTGCCATCGGAACCGAACACAGCCACACCTTCTGCCAGATGGTCCAGCGTCTGCCCCTGTACCTTGATCAGCGTGTTGTAGCGGCTTTCAAGCTGCAGCTTTTCCGTCAGGTTCTCGAAAACCCAGGTGACGCCGCCCTTGGGCTGCGGATTGACGATGACGCGCAAGGTGCGACCGTCGGTCAGATGCCACAAATGCTCCTGCGATTCGACCGAATGATAGGCCGAAAGCATGGAATCCTTCCAGCGGCGCCAATCCGGCTGTTCCGGCAATGTGCCGTCGCTGCGGAAGCGGTCGAGCAGCATGGCATTGTCGGGTCGGCTTTCCAGCAGCGAGGTTTCCAGCCCCCACAGCTTGGCAAATGCCTGATTGAAGAATTGCAGCTTCCTGTTCGCATCGAACATGGCGACTGCCGAATTCAACTGGTCCAGCGTGTCCGAGTGATTGAGGACGGTGCGCTTGAATTCTTCGCGCACCAGTTCAATGTCGCTGACATCATTGGCCAGACCGGCGGAACCGGCGCTGCTCGCGACATCCGTGACCCGGAACACGTGACGATCGCCGCCGACCACAGTCGACAGTTCATCGTGGAAAGGCCGGCTTGCCGCCTTCTCGCGCTCGATACGCTCGCGTGCCTGCACCCCGAACAATTCGCGTGTCTCCGCCACGGCAACATGCACGTCACTGACATCAACCGCCTTGGCATAGGCCATGTTGACCCAATTGAGCTTGCCGCTCCTGTCGCGGCTCCAGGCCGGCATTTCCAGTTGTTCCAACAGTCCCCGCAATGTGGTCAGGGCTTCGTTGAGCTGATAGTTTTCCGTCTTGAGCAGCGCCTGGGTGGCGCGCGCCTCGCCGAGGCTGATGAAACGAACAATGGCATAGCCGCCAGACGTGCGGCCCTGGACCTCCAGTGGCGTTCCCTTCGACGTCTCGACGACGATATCGAAGGCACGCGCCTTGCCGCGCAGGGCCTCGACAGAGCGATCCAGCAACGTTGCGGAATCAATGCGCAACCAGCGGCCAAAAGCCAGAAACAGCGAGCGGTCTTCGGGAACACCGATTTCCTGCGGCAGGCTGCCGACGAGATTGGGCGCCGTGGAGTTGCCTTCCCACACAACCACCCGTTGATCCTTCAGATTGAGCAGCGCTTCGCCGCGCTGAACCGCGACATTGAGATCGGCGACCTTGTCGCGCAACTGGCGATTCTCGCTGGCAATGCGGCTGCGCTCGCGGATCAGCCAGCCCGCCGACAACAGGGCCGCGCCCATCGCGCCGAGGAACATGGCAAACTGGATGACTTCGAACGTGCCGAATGCGACCCCGAATGGGGTGTTGATCTTGCCAAGCGGATCATCGGCATGGGCGACAGAAGATATGGCGCCAAGGATAGAAACAGTCGAGCCGGCTCCCGCCAGCACAGTCCGCAGTTTCTTCAGCACCCGCTTTCCGCGTGTTGCCTCTTTCCCGCGAACATCCCCATCACCAATCTTCATATCAACCGTCGTCGCCCCATCCTGACAGATATCTCATGTTCCAACCCATCTGATTGATCCAACCATTTGGCCCATCTGGAAGAAAGCTATCCCGAATCACTACAATAAACCCTTGACGAATCGACGGGAAGAACTCCGCGCAAAAAAGAAAGCCGAAGAATTTGTCAATCCTTCGGCTTCCATATATTGTGTGTACTGGTTAACAGATTAATATCTGTAGTGGTCCGACTTGAAAGGACCATTCGGTGTGACACCGATATAGGCAGCCTGTTCGTCCGAAAGGGTCGTCAATTTCGCACCAAGCTTATCGAGATGCAGGCGCGCGACCTTTTCATCGAGATGCTTCGGCAGGACGTAGACCTCATTCTTGTACTGCTCACCGCGGCTGTAGAGCTCGATCTGAGCCAGAACCTGGTTGGTGAACGATGCGGACATGACGAAGCTCGGATGTCCCGTTGCGTTGCCCAGATTGAGCAGACGGCCTTCGGAGAGAAGCAGCATGCGCTTGCCGTCCGGGAACGAGATCATGTCGACCTGCGGCTTGATGTTGTTCCACTTGAGGTTGCGCAGTGCCGAGACCTGGATCTCGTTGTCGAAGTGACCGATGTTACCGACGATCACCATGTCCTTCATCTTGCGCATGTCATCGAGCTTGATGACATCCTTGTTGCCGGTCGTGGTGATGATGATGTCGGCGGTCGGTGCGGCATCTTCAAGCGTGACCACTTCGAAACCGTCCATCGCAGCCTGCAGCGCGCAGATCGGATCAACTTCCGTGACCTTGACGCGTGCCCCGGCACCGAGGAGCGACTGGGCCGAACCCTTGCCCACGTCACCGTAACCGCAAACCACGGCAACCTTGCCGGCCATCATGACGTCGGTGGCGCGGCGGATGCCGTCCACCAGCGATTCCTTGCAGCCATACTTGTTGTCGAACTTCGACTTGGTAACGCTGTCGTTGACGTTGATTGCCGGGAAAGGCAGGAGGCCCTTCTTCTGCAACTGGTACAGACGGTTCACACCGGTTGTCGTTTCTTCCGTGACGCCCTTGATCGCATCGCGCTGCTTGGTGAAGAAGCCCGGCGTTTCCTTCATGCGCTTCTTGATCTGCGCAAAGAGGATCTCTTCCTCTTCGCTGCCCGGATTGGACAGAACGTCCTCACCGGCTTCAGCGCGCGCGCCGATCAGAATGTACATGGTGGCATCGCCGCCATCATCGAGGATCATGTTGGAAGGCTGGCCATCCGGCCACTGGAAAATCTTGTCGGTATAGGTCCAGTATTCTTCCAGTGTTTCGCCCTTGACGGCGAAAACCGGCGTTCCGGTGGCTGCGATTGCCGCTGCCGCATGATCCTGAGTCGAGAAGATATTGCACGATGCCCAGCGCACGGTTGCACCCAGGGCCTGCAGCGTTTCGATCAGGACCGCGGTCTGGATCGTCATGTGAAGCGAACCGGTGATGCGCGCGCCCTTGAGCGGCTTGGACGTGCCAAACTCTTCGCGGCTGGCCATCAGGCCCGGCATTTCGGTTTCGGCGATTTCAATTTCCTTGCGGCCCCATGCGGCCAGCTCAAGGTCCTTGACTATAAAATCCTGCTTATCGGCCATCTGTTGTCAGCTCCGTCTTTGTTTTTCGGTCCAGCCGCCATTCCGAGGCGACCGGAGGTTGCTGTTGACTATCAGATTAGGGCGGGGCGCACAATGGGATATAAAGAAATCCTTATGCGTGCATATCCGGAGGACGGTTATTTTATTGCAATGGCAGCGAAACAGGACTGACAGGCAGGGCGATCCCCAGTTTTGCCAGCATCGCCCGGAATGCATCCAGCGTATATTCGGCGCTTTCGGTGGCAATGGCGATGGTGGTGCCGCTGCCCTGCGTCCCCGCGCCGATGGTCTGCACGATCGCCTCGGCCGGATCCAGGAACCGGCAGGACGGACGGCTGGCTTCAAAATAGGAACGGAGCCACGGCAGGTGCGTGCTCGACAGGGTAAGTACGTCGATATCCGGATGGCTGCGAAAAACCGCGCCGAGGAAATCATCGACGTTTTGCCGGGTCGCGGCGGCATTGAACAGAAAGTCGCCATTCTCGACAAGGTCGACCATGGACGAGGCATCGATCAGGGCGACGACATCGGGATCACCGGTATGCCTGCCGACAAACTGCCGCAACTGCGGGCTTCCGGTCATCGACTGCACGCCCATGATGCCGACCTTGCCGGTTTGCGTCGTCGCCAGGGCTTCCGCCAGCGGCGGCACAACCCCAAAAAGCGGCACGTTCACCATGGATTTCAGGTCATCCATCACGGTTATCGACGGCACGTTCGAAGCGACGATGATGGCCGAGGGGTCATGCGCCATCAAGAACCGCATCGTCCGGTCCATGACGGACAGCAACTCGCTGCGCGGTTTTCTCCCATAGGGAAAGCTGGCGCGATCGGCGAAATAGAGGATATCCTGCCTGGGAAGCCGCCGCCGGAGCAGATCGACAATGGCATAGCTGCCGATCCCCGCATCAAAGACAGCAATCGGGCTGACGAGCGTCACATCAGGCTTCTTCGCCGAACTTATCGGCAATGAGTGCCCCGAGGGCCATCATCACATCGGTGGCCTGCCGGCCTGAAGCGCTGACCTTGATGCAGCAGCCCGGCGAGGCGGCAAGCATCATCAACCCCATGATGGAGGTTCCACCCACGGTCATGCCGTCTTTCTCGACGCGCACATGGGCGTCGTAACCATCGACGAGCTGGACGAATTTGGCGGAAGCGCGCGCATGCAGCCCGCGCCGGTTGATGATCTCGAAAGATGCAACCAGCGCGTTGTCCGGATCAAACGTGCCGGTCGTTTCTCCTGTCAGGCGCATGCGTGTTCAACCTCTATTTGGCTGTCAGCACCTGACTGGCCACATTGATGTATTTGCGTCCGGCATCCTGCCCCTCGCGCAGCGACGCCGCCATGTCATTGGTGACGCGTACACTCGACAGCTTGATCAGCATGGGCAGATTGACGCCGGCGATAACCTCGATCCGTCCTGATTCCATCACTGAAATGGCCAGATTGGAAGGAGTACCGCCAAACATATCTGTCAAAATGATGACGCCATTGCCGCTATCGGCACGCGCCACCGCATCGACAATGTCGCGCCTGCGTTGCTCCATATCATCATCGGCACCGATTGAGACGGTTTCCAAATATTCCTGCTGACCGACCACATGCTCAACAGCATGATGAAATTCCTCGGCCAGTCTTCCGTGCGTCACAAGCACGAGTCCGATCATTCTGAAACTGCTCCTGTTGCGCCAGCCCATTGGGTTTAGGCTTTTTTCTGCGCATTGAATGCCCCACTTGGCAGGTGTCGCATTTTGGCAGGACGAATCGCGAAGGCAAGCGGAAAAATGACTTGTGCGTGACTGTCAGTCATTTTATCGCAGGTCGTCGGTGCAACTTATTGAGTTACAACAATTATTTTTTCCATACCTGCCGAAACAGCCTGGCTTCGATAGCCCGGCAGGCGGCATCTATCTCGCATTTTGGCAGAATTAGATGCCCGATTGCGACGCCTTGCAGATGCGTTGCTGCATCTTCGCCGAACCGAACCGATTGGTTCGGTTCGACAAGATCAACCAGGAGATGGAGAATGGCACTTTCCTCGAAATCCGCCAGATGCAATCCGGAGCCGCGCACTTCCAATCCACCCCGCAAAATGCCGGGAGCCGTGCAGAGCAGACGCCCCGACGTTTCCCGCACGGCGCATTGATCATCGCTGACCAGGGCGGCAAACATACCTCCATAAGACGCGCGGTCCATCAGCGCCCGCACGACGGAGGATTTCCCCGAACCGGAGGCGCCACGGATGAGGACGCCGTGTTCGCCCACAAGCACGGCACTGCCATGGATCAATTCGCCTTCGTCGTCCCGCATCAGATCTCGACCGGGAGAATCGCGGTGAAGCGGGCACCGAGATAGTTGTCGGGATCATTGGGATCGATAATGTTCTCCGCATTCAACGTGCCGCCATGCGCCTCGATGATCTGGCGGCTGATGGAGAGTCCAAGGCCGGAGTTCTGACCGAAAGCTTCGCCTGACGGGCGATCCGTGTAGAAACGCTCGAAAATGCGGTCGATCTGTTCGACGCGAATGCCCGGACCATTGTCTTCAACCAGAATGCGCACCCGGTCGCCCATATGCTGCAGCGAGACCGTGATAATGCCATGCTCTTCCGGCACGAACGAACGTGCATTCTCGATGAGATTGGAAACGACCTGGCCGAGACGCAGATCATGGCCAACCACGAAGAAGCCCTTCTTGTTGGTCGGCAGCTTGCCGACGACAAATTCGATCTGCGTATCCTTCTTGTTGCGCCGCACTTCGCGCGCAGCGGTCACGAGATTGCCCAGCAGGAACTTGAGATCGACATGTTCGGAATCTTCGCGTGCCAGCTCCGCATCGAGACGTGACGCATCGGAAATATCCGTGATCAAGCGATCCAGCCGCCGCACATCGTGCTGGATTACATCCATCAGGCGCTTGCGCGAATCATCATTCCTGGCCAGCGGCAGCGTCTCCACGGCGCTTCGCAATGATGTCAGCGGGTTTTTCAATTCGTGGCTGACATCGGCGGCAAAGCTCTCGATCGATTCGATGCGGGCATAGAGCGCATTGGTCATGTCGCGGATGGAGGTGGAGAGATGGCCGATTTCGTCCTGGCGCTCGGAAAAATCCGGAATTTCCTCACGGTTCTTCACGCCGTGACGCACGCGGTCCGCCGCCGCCGCAAGACGGCGCAGCGGATTGGCAATGGTCGATGCCAGAAACAATGAGAGAATGGCCATAACCAGCGCCGCGACGGTAAACACCCGGATAATGGCATAACGTTCGCCCTGCACGATCTTGTCGATATCGCCGCCTTCCGTGGAAAGCAGAAGCACCCCAAGAACAGCGCGGAAGCGCTGGATCGGGACCGCAACCGAAACAATCTGCTCGCCCTTTTCCGTCATGCGCACGAAGGTGGCGGGCTGTCCCGTCAAGGCTTTCACAATTTCAGGAAAGGAAGCGCCATTGCCGCCGGGTTGTTCCTGATAGATCGGCAAATCGCTCCGGCGCAGCAACCGGGTCATCCGGTTGGTCAACCGCTCGAGAAAACTGGGCTCATCGCCATCGATCGGCGGCAATTCGTACCGTAACACCTGCCCGCGGGAGTAGAGATGGCGAGAATCCAGCAAAAGATTCGAATCGCGGTCATAAATGCGTGCACGGGTGCGGGTCGGCTGGATCAGTTGGCGCAGGACAGGGGCCACGCGCTCCGGATTGATGGGAAAATCGAGATTATCCAGCACATCGGGCGACGGCGTTATGCTCTGTCCAGCCTGCAATTCCAGCAATTTTTCAGGGTCGACGGTGATGGAATTCGTATCGACCGTCGCTTCCGACGCGATGGCGGCCGCGATGATCTCGCCCTGCGTCATCAGGCTTTCAACGCGGGCATCGATCAGCCCGTCACGGAACTGATTGAGATACATGATGCCGGACAAAAGCACCGCAAGACCGGCGAGGTTGAGAAAGAGAATGCGGCGGGTGAGGCTGGAAAACAGGGAGTTGCCGAAGAGCCGATTGAGCGGCTGCAGCAACCGCCTCAAGGCGAGCGAACGCTTCCGGCGCATGACGGCGCTCTTGCGCGTAACATTGCTGCCTTGGAGTCCGGCTACCATTTCTGCCTCAGAGTATCGTAAATTGGGCTGCCTCATCGCACTCAAAATGCGCTGAGACAATCTTATTGTACTGCGGATCACGCATGGTTGACATTCCTACGCGTGATCGCCCGCCCATTTATACGCAAACAACAGGAACAATCAGAATCAAGTTTCGCGGAAGCGATACCCGACACCATAGAGTGTTTCGATCATATCGAAGTCGTCGTCGACAACCTTGAACTTCTTGCGCAGGCGCTTGATGTGGCTGTCAATGGTCCGGTCATCCACATAGACCTGTTCGTCATAGGCTGCATCCATCAGCGCATCACGGCTTTTGACGACGCCCGGACGCTGCGCCAGGGAATGCAGGATAAGGAACTCGGTGACCGTCAGGGTCACCGGCTCACCCATCCAGGTGCAGGTATGCCGTTCCTGGTCCATGACAAGCTGACCGCGCTCCAGCGACTTGGCCTGAGGGCTGCCAGGCTTTGCCACACCTTCGCGCGCAGCGACCCGGCGCAGCACCGCCTTGACGCGCTCGACCAGAAGCCGCTGCGAGAACGGCTTTGTAATGAAGTCATCGGCGCCCATCTTGAGGCCGAAGAGCTCATCGATCTCGTCATCCTTGGACGTCAGGAAGATCACCGGCAAATCGGATTTCTGGCGCAGGCGACGCAGGAGTTCCATACCGTCCATCCGCGGCATCTTGATATCGAAAATGGCCAGATTGGGCGGACGTGCCATCAACCCATCGAGTGCAGACGCGCCATCGGTGTAGGTCTCGACGCGGTAACCTTCCGATTCAAGCGCAATCGATACGGACGTCAGAATGTTGCGATCGTCATCAACGAGCGCAATGGTCTGCATTGCGGGTACTTCCCTCATGCCCTGCTTTTCCTTGTTTAAAAGGTTAAATCCGACCGTGCTTGTGCCGGACAAATTGGGTACAAAATGTGGCACAGATCAAAACTCGTGTCACCCTTTGTGATTTCCGCATGACGGCCGCAGGCAATTGCCCGCGACATCTGCAGTGATTTCTTCCCGGTGTATGACGACAAAAGCGCACGGCATTGCCGGGTAACAAGCCGATTGTATAAACCTATTCAGGGATACGCGCTTTGGATGTATTTGGTTTCTGGCCCTTGGCGGTCAATTGCCATGACAGCGCTGTTCGTCGTAAACATTCCACCCGCTCGACTTCAGAGGAGGTGCAGCATGGACCGATTCACCGGTGGTTGCCTGTGCGGCAACGTTCGGTTTGTAGCGTCAGGGCTTCCATACCGGGTCGGCCTTTGTCACTGTCTCGACTGCCGCAAGCATCATGGAGCCCTTTTCCATGCGTCGGCGATATTCCCACGGGATGCGGTGACGATCGACGGTGAAACGCGCGACTACGCCGGGCGGTTTTTCTGTCCCCGCTGCGGCTCGTCCATTTTTGCGTGCACCGCAGACGAAATCGAAGTGAACCTCGGCTCGCTGGATGCCCCCGACCAACTGAAGCCCACCTATGAACTCTGGACCGTCCGTCGCGAGTCCTGGTTGCCGCCATTTCCGCTCGCGAAACGATACGACCGCGATCGTGACACAGTGAGCCGTTTCGAAGAATAGGTCGCACGTCCTGTGCGCGGATGAAACCAGTGGCAGCGCTGCCCTGTGGATTTTGCCGATTTAAAACGATTTAAAAGAAATTTAAATTCTTTAAATCGATTAAACATTTGATACTGCTCATTTTTTCTGCTTTTGACCAGATGTAACCGCATTCATGCTGGAAGATGCATGAGGCGGCACATCTGAATTCGACCCCTGAACCTTCTTAAACAACGGCGGACACATGACTAGAGAGACCGGTATCCATAACGCGGCCATCGCGCTCGGCACCTCAGGCTTGAAGGAGCTTTCAGCGGTCTATTATAATTTCGGGGCCGCTGAGCTCTATGAGGAGACATTGCGGCGCGGCGAAGCGCAACTGACAGCACAGGGAGCGCTGGTCGCAAGAACAGGCCAGCACACTGGTCGCTCGCCGAAAGACAAGTTTGTCGTGCGCGATGCATCGACGGAAAATCACGTCTGGTGGGACAACAATGCCCCGATGACCCCGGAAGCTTTCGCCCTGCTTTATGCGGATTTTGCCGAGCATGCCAAAGGCAAGGAAGTGTTCGTCCAGGACCTCATCGGCGGTGCGGACACTGATTACAGCCTGAACACGCGCGTTATCACCGAATTCGCCTGGCATTCGCTGTTCATCCGCAATCTTCTGATCCGGCCGGATCGCGATGCGCTGGCAAGTTTCGTGCCCAAGATGACGATTATCGACCTGCCGTCGTTCCGCGCCGACCCCAAGCGGCATGGAACACGCACGGAAACGGTCATTGCCGTCGACTTGACGCGGATGATCGTTCTCATCGGCGGTTCGGCCTATGCCGGCGAAATGAAGAAATCGGTTTTCACCGCGCTGAACTATCTCCTGCCTGCAAAGGGCGTCATGCCCATGCACTGCTCGGCCAATGAAGGTCCGGCTGGCGATACAGCCGTCTTTTTCGGCCTTTCCGGCACCGGCAAAACGACACTTTCGGCTGATCCGTCGCGGACATTGATCGGCGATGACGAACACGGCTGGGGCGAGCACGGCGTTTTCAACTTCGAGGGCGGCTGCTATGCCAAGACAATCCGTCTCTCGGCCGAAGCCGAACCGGAAATCTACGCAACGACGCAGCGTTTCGGTACGGTGCTCGAAAATGTCGTGCTTGATGAAAACCGCGTTCCGGATTTCAACGATGGCTCCCTGACTGAAAACACCCGCTGCGCCTATCCTCTGGATTTCATTCCGAATGCATCCAAGACCGGCAAGGCAAGCCATCCGAAGAACATCATCATGCTGACGGCGGATGCTTTCGGCGTAATGCCGCCCATTGCCAAGCTGACACCGGCGCAGGCCATGTACCACTTCCTGTCCGGCTACACCGCAAAGGTCGCCGGTACTGAACGCGGTGTAACGGAACCGGAAGCCACCTTCTCGACCTGCTTCGGCGCACCGTTCATGCCGCGCCACCCCTCCGAATATGGCAATCTGCTGCGTCAGCTCATCGCCGAACACGGCGTTGACTGCTGGCTGGTAAACACCGGATGGACCGGCGGCGCCTATGGAACAGGCAAGCGCATGCCCATCAAGGCAACCCGCGCGCTTCTGACCGCAGCGCTCGACGGTTCGCTCAAAGGCGCCGAGTTCCGCACCGATCCGAACTTCGGTTTTGCCGTGCCTGTGGCTGTTCCAGGCGTGGACGAAGCCATTCTCGATCCGCGCTCGACCTGGGCAGACAAGCAGGCCTATGACTTGCAGGCCAAGAAACTGGTTGACATGTTCGTCGTCAATTTCGGCAAATTTGAAAGCCACGTCGATAGCGATATCCGCGCTGCCGCGCCGCACACGCCGGTTGCTGCCGAATAATCCAATGCCCATTGCGCAATCGAGGCCCCGCTGTTTACCAGCGGGGCCTTTTGCTTTTCCATGCCTGGAAAGAACCTTTCCGCCCGGAAAAGATTAGGGTACCAATCCCCTATGGACGAGAACCGCAACCAAATCAAAATCACCAACCGGATCTTCATTTATGAGGATGATCTGGAGGAGAGTTTTATTCGTTCGGCAGGTCCCGGCGGCCAGAACGTCAACAAGGTCTCAACCGCCGTGCAGCTGCGTTTTTTTGCGGCACGGGCTGGTTTGCCCGAGGATGTACTGGCGCGGCTCCTGAAACTGGCCGGGCAGAGAGGCACCAAGGACGGCGATGTGCTTATCGAGGCCAGCCGCTTTCGCACGCAGGAGCGCAACCGGGAAGATGCGCGCGAGCGCATGGTTGCATTGATCGCCAAAGCGGCAGAACCGCCACCGCCGCCGCGCAAGAAAACCAGGCCGACAAAGGGATCCGTCGAGCGCCGTCTCAAAGTAAAAGCAGGACGATCCGATGTGAAAAAGATGCGTGGACGGGTCAAAGGAGATTAGGGTCAGGAACAGAACGTGAGCGACTGTCGTTATTCTTTGCTTTTCAAGATCGATGGGGAATGTAACAACGCTATTCGTCGGTTTGAACAATCAACAAGGAGAGCCAGACATGGGACTATTCGATTTTGTTAAATCAGTCGGCAAGAAAGTCGGCATCGGCAATGACGAGCCACAGGCGGGCGATTTGAAGAAAGAGCTCGATTCGCACAATCTCGGAACGGACAAAGTTGACGTCGTCATCGAAGGTGACAAGGCTATCCTCAAGGGCAGCGTTACCAACCAGGAAATTCTGGAGAAGGCCATCATTGCCGTTGGCAATTCGCTGGGCATTTCCAAAGTCGACACGGGTGCATTGACGGTTGACAACACAACCACCGGTTCTGTGGCCAAGGATCCCGTCTTCTACACGGTCAAGAGCGGCGACAATTTGTGGAAGATCGCGGAAGCGGTCTATGGCAAAGGCAAGGGCGTGAAGAACACTACGATCTTCGAAGCCAACAAACCCATGCTGACCAGCCCGGACAAGATTTATCCCGGCCAGGTTCTGCGTATTCCGTCCATCGACTGATAGCGCCGGTTTCATGCAAAGACCCGGCTTGTCCATAAGTCCGGGTCTTTGCCTCCCTCCCGTCAGGTTATGTCATGCTCCAGCTTGCGCCCGGCATTCGCTACTTCCCGGACTATCTTGACCTGACCGAACAGGCGGCCCTTGTGGACGAAATCAGGTCCATCGTTGCCGAGGCCCCGCTTTATATTCCCGCCATGCCGAGAACCGGCAAGGAAATGAGCGTGCGGATGACCAATTGCGGCGCGCTCGGCTGGGTAACGGACAAGGAACGGGGTTACCGCTATCAGGCCGTTCACCCTGTCACGCAAAAACCCTGGCCCGCCATTCCGTCACGCCTGCTGACCCTCTGGGAGAGGGTCGGAAACTACCCGCTGGCTCCGGAAGCCTGCCTCGTGAATTTTTACGCCGAAACGGCGAAGATGGGATTGCATCAGGACCGCGATGAGCAGAATTTCTCCGCCCCCGTTGTCTCCATATCCCTTGGAGACAGCTGCCTCTTCCGCTTCGGCGGCGTGCAACGCAGCGAGAAGACCCAATCCATCCGCTTGAAAAGCGGCGATGTCATCGTGCTGGGAGACGAAGGCCGGCTGGCCTTCCACGGTGTTGACCGGATCTATCCCGGCACGTCGACGCTGCTGAAAGCCCCGGGCCGGATCAACCTGACGTTGAGGCGGGTCACAGCTTCCTGAGCGCCACTTCCTCGATGAGGTGATTGCCGCCCTTGCGCAAGATCAGGTCAGCGCGCGGCCGGGTCGGCAGGATGTTTTCCTTCAGGTTCTTCAGATTGATGCTGGTCCAAAGGTTTTCGGCAATCGCCAGGGCCGAATCATCAGAGATCGTGGAATAGCGATGGAAGAAGGAGCTGGGATCCTTGAACGCGGTTTCGCGCAACCGCATGAAACGGTTGATGTACCATTTGTGGATCTGGTTTTCGTCCGCGTCGATATAGATCGAGAAGTCGAAGAAATCCGAAACGAACGGCACCATCTTGCCGTCTTCCGGCAGGTCGCGGACCTGCAGCACATTGATACCCTCGAAAATCAGGATGTCGGGTGCATCAACGGTCTGGTACTTGCCTTGCAGCACATCATAGGTCAGATGCGAGTAGAGCGGCGCATTGACATTGCGCTGCCCGGCCTTGATCTGCGACAGGAAGCGCAAAAGCATGCCGACATCATAGCTCTCGGGAAAACCCTTGCGCTCCATCAGGCCCTTTGAGCGCAAAACCTCGTTCGGGTAGAGAAACCCGTCCGTTGTCACCAGATCGACCTTGGGGCTCGAAGGCCAGCGGGCAAGCAGTTCCTTCAGAATGCGGGCCGTCGTCGATTTTCCCACGGCCACGGAGCCGGCAATGCCGATGATGAACGGCGTCTTGAAAGCGTCGCCGGTGTTGAGGAACTGCCGCCGCTGATAGAACAGCAGCTGGCTTGCCTCCACATGGGCCGACAAAAGCCGCGACAGCGAGAGGTAAATCCGGTTCACCTCATCAAGATCGATGGGGTCGCCGAGCGACCGCAGGCGCTTGACCTCGTCATAGGTCAGCGTCATCGGCGTATCGGCACGAAACTCCGCCCAGCGCTCCGCGCTGAAAAACCGGTAGGGTGAAAATTCGCTGGGTGCCAACTGATCCATGACGTCCCCATCCCTTTGCCGTTCAAACGCCTGTGATTTAAACATGGATGCGCTCAACCATGTCCACGGGCGGCTTTTTCTTCAAGTCCGGTCTGTGCCGTACGCCGTTCGAGCTCCGCCAGGACGTCATCAAGCCTGACGCCGGAAAGTCCAAGAACAACAAGAAGATGATAGAGCAAATCGGCGCTTTCCGAAACAACACCTTGCGTGTCGCCGGATACGGCGGCGATAACGGTTTCAACCGCCTCTTCGCCCAGCTTCTGACTCGCCTTCCCGATGCCCTTGGCATAGAGGCTGGCGGTATAGGATTTGGTATCCGATGACGCCGCGCGTTGCGCGACGATCCGTTCCAGATCCGCAAGAGTGAAGCTTGTCATCACGCAACTCCAGTGAATGGGCGAATGGGGTCAAGCCGCATCGGAATGCCGGCCGCGGCCATATGGGCTTTCGCCTCGCCAATCGTATAGGTGCCAAAATGGAAGATGGATGCGGCGAGCACGGCGGTGGCATGACCTTCGAGAATGCCTTGGACCATGTGGTCGAGATTGCCGACACCCCCAGACGCGATCACGGGCACACGCACCGCATCGGCGACGGCCCGGGTCACCGGAATGTCATAGCCGATCTTGGAACCATCGCGATCCATCGATGTCAGAAGGATTTCGCCGGCACCGAGATCGACCACCTTGCGGGCAAACTCAATCGCGTCGATGCCGGTTGCCTGCCGGCCGCCATGGGTGAAAATCTCCCAGCGATCGGTCTCACCGGGCTTCGATACTTTTTTGGCGTCAATTGCCACGACAATGCACTGGTTGCCGAACTTGTCCGCAGCCTCGGCGATGAATTCAGGATTCTTCACCGCTGCGGTATTGATCGAGACCTTGTCCGCGCCGGCAAGCAGCAGCTTGCGGATGTCGGCAACGGTGCGCACACCGCCGCCGACGGTCAGCGGCATGAAGCACTGTTCGGCCGTGCGCGCGACAACGTCAAAGATGGTTTCGCGGTTGTCGGACGAGGCCGTGATGTCGAGGAAGCAAAGTTCGTCGGCACCGGCGGCGTCATAGGCTCTGGCCGCTTCGACGGGATCGCCGGCATCGATGAGATCGACAAAGTTCACGCCTTTGACGACACGTCCGTCCTTCACGTCGAGACAGGGAATAATACGGGCTTTGAGGGTCATGCAGCGCGCTCCCTGGCTTCCCGCAACACCGACAGGGCCTCATGCGGATCGATGCGCCCATCATAAAGCGCCCGCCCGGAAATGGCCCCCTCCAGCTTGCGGGCATCCGGCATGGTCATCCGGACGATATCGGCAATGGAAGCAAGACCGCCTGACGCAATCACCGGTATCGACACCGCTTCGGCCAGCTGCAGCGTCGATTCCCAGTTTATTCCAGCCAGGACACCATCGCGGTCAATATCGGTGTAGATGATTGCCGCGACCCCTGCCCCTTCGAATTTCCGTGCCAACTCGACAACACCCAGGGTGGAGGCTTCGGCCCAGCCCTCAACAGCCACCTTGCCGCCCTTGGCATCGATACCAACGGCCACCTTTCCGGGGAACCTCTTGCACGCTTCGATCACGAGCGCCGGGTCGCGCACCGCGACCGTCCCGAGAATGACGCGGGAAAGCCCCTTGGCCAGCCAGTTTTCGATGTGGTCCAGGGTGCGGATGCCGCCGCCGAGCTGAACGGGATTTTTCGTTGCCTTGAGAATGGATTCAACTGCCGCTCCGTTGACGGACTGGCCGGCGAAAGCGCCATTCAGATCGACCACATGCAGCCATTCAAACCCTTGATCTTCAAAGGATTTTGCCTGTGCGGCCGGATCTTCGTTGTAAACGGTCGCCTGCTCCATATCACCGAGCTTCAGCCGCACGCACTGGCCATCTTTCAGATCAATCGCGGGAAACAAAATCATGGCTGCCACCTCAGAAAATTGGCGATCAGAGCAAGCCCAAGAGCCTGGCTCTTTTCCGGATGAAACTGCGTGCCGGCCATATTGTCATTGGCAACGGCGGCCGTTACCGGCCCGCCGTAATCGGTCACTGCCAGTACATCATTCTCGATTTCAGCGTCGAGAAAATAGGAATGCACGAAATAGGCATGCAGCCCATCCGGGCCCGTCCTGATTCCATCAAACAGCGGGTGCGGCCTGGTGAGCCGAAGGGTGTTCCAGCCGATCTGCGGAATTTTCAGCGTGGGATCGGACGGGACCATTTCGCGGACATCGCCCTTGATCCAGTCGAAACCGGCAGAGACGGTCTTTTCCAGCCCGCGCGACGACATGAGCTGCATGCCGACGCAGATGCCGAGAAACGGTCGTGCCTTCTCCACCGCAACCTCATGGATCGCTTCAGGCATGCCCGGCACCGCATGCAGCCCGCGGCGGCAATCCGCATAGGCGCCAACCCCCGGTAAAACAATGCGATCGGCGGTACGGACCCGTTCAGCGTCGGCGGTCAAATCGATAGTGGCGGCGATGCCGCTTTCCCGCGCCGCCCGTTCAAACGCTTTCGTGGCAGAGCGGAGATTGCCCGACCCGTAATCTATGATGGCAACACGCATGGTCAACGCTCTCCCCGGTAACCGACAAGCCCAAGCATGCCGCCGGCGACCGGCTTTCCCCGCGCGGGGACGGGTGAAGGCACAGCCAGATCGATTGCCGGCAGCACCGGCTCAGGGTCTGCCGCGAACGCCTCACCATGGAAATAGGCCGTCTCGGCGTCGGCAGCAGAGCGCGCATCGATGATCGCAGCCTGATCAAAACCGCGCCGTTCAAGGGCCCTTATCCGCCAATTGTTGGCTTCGCTTGCCACCAGCAGGGCAAGCAGCGCTGCGACGATTTCCGCCAGGCTGCCGTGCCCCGTATAGGAACCGACAATGGAGATGGCTGCAACAGCCGCAAACACCAGAGCCGCTTCGAACCACAGGCGATTGAACAACAGCCAGGGGACCGGCAGGAAAAACGCGATGAGTGCAAAACCGTCGCGGATAACGACGGTCTTGTCATCTTGCCGCTGGTTGTCCTGCAACGGCGGTACCAAAACAATATAACTGGTCATATCCCAGCCCTTCTTCTCAGCCGTTCAACGAACCCTTGGTTGAAGGGATGACGCCCTTCTGGCGCGGGTCCGCCTCGATAGCCGTGCGCAGGGTGCGTGCGACCGCCTTGAAACAGGTTTCGGCGATATGGTGGTTGTTGGCACCATAGAGATTGGACACATGCAATGTGATACCCGCATTCTGCGCCAGCGCCTGGAAAAACTCGCGCACCAGCTCCGTATCGAATGTGCCGATCTTCGGAGCGGAAAACTGCACCTGCCAGACCAGGAAAGGGCGGCCGGAGACGTCCAATGCCGCGCGCGTCAGTGTTTCGTCCATGGCAAGGTCGAGCGAAGCATAGCGGTTGATACCGCGCCGCTCGCCAAGCGCCCTGGCAATCGCCTGGCCGATGGCAATGCCGGTATCTTCGACCGTGTGGTGATCATCGATATGCAGATCCCCCTTGGCCTTGATGTCCATATCGATCAGCGAATGGCGGGACAGCTGTTCCAGCATATGGTCGAAAAAACCCACTCCGGTGGAAATGTCAAACGAGCCCGTTCCATCCAGATCGACCGAAACGGCAATACTGGTTTCCTTGGTGGTCCGCTCTACTTTCGCAATCCGCATGCTGGCACTGGTCATCCCTGTTTCCCGTCGTCTGGGTTTCGCAAAAACGGCATTAATGCTGGCCTTCTAGATCAGGATTGACGAATCTCCAAATGCTTTGATGGCGCAGGTTCAACTCCAGATTTGCAATTCCAGAGCGGCATCATACATAAGTTGCACAGAAGGGGTTCGATCTGCTGCCATTTGGGGCATAGTCGGACCTGCTTGAAGGAGAATCGAATGCAAGAACACAACCCTTCCACCATGTATGGCACCACGATCGTCACGGTCCGCAAGGGCGGCAAAGTGGTCATCGCAGGCGACGGCCAGGTCAGCCTCGGCAATACGGTCATGAAAGGCAATGCGCGCAAAGTGCGCCGTATCGGCAAAGGCAATGTCATTGCCGGATTTGCCGGTGCGACCGCCGATGCCTTCACCCTGCTCGAACGGCTTGAAAGCAAGCTCGAACAGTATCCCGACCAGTTGATGCGCGCCTGTGTCGAGCTTGCCAAGGACTGGCGCACCGATCGTTATCTGCGCCGCCTCGAAGCGATGATGCTGGTGGCCGACAAATCCATCACGCTTGCGTTGACCGGCAATGGCGACGTGCTTGAACCGGAACACGGTATCATGGCCATCGGCTCGGGCGGCAACTATGCCCTGGCAGCCGCGCGTGCGCTTGTCGACACCGACAAGACCGCCGAAGAGATTGCCCGCAAGGCCATGGAGATAGCTGCGGATATCTGCATCTTCACCAATACGAGTGTAACGCTCGAGACGATCGATGCCGAGTGAGCCATCCTACCGCTTCAGGCCGTTGGAGCCGGCCGATCTGGATCTGATTTCAGGTTGGCTGGCTGAGCCGCACGTGGCGCAATGGTGGGGCAATGATCCCAAGGAAGAGTTCAACGCCATTGCGGCGCATATGGACAGCATATCCGTCGAGCCATTCATCATCATGCTGGATGAACGGCCCATCGGCTACCTGCAAACCTATGATCCGCATTTGGAAGATGAGCATCCCTATCAGGATCAGCCAACAGGCACGCTGGGCCTTGATCAGTTCATTGGCGAACCGGATCTGCTCAATGCAGGACATGGGTCGCGCCTGATCGACGAGTTTGTTTCCCTGCTCTTCGAAGAAGGTGTGCCGCGCGTGATCCTCGATCCGGACCCGGCCAATGCGCGCGCGATCAAAGCCTATACCAAGGCGGGTTTTATCCCTTTCGATACCCGCACATCCATTTACGGCCCTGCCCTGATGATGGCACGGGACAATCCAGATGAAATGAGACCATGATGACAACCTTTTCTCCCCGCGAAATCGTCTCTGAACTCGACCGGTTCATTATCGGCCAGAAGGACGCAAAACGTGCCGTCGCCATTGCCCTGCGCAACCGCTGGCGCCGCCAGCAGCTTGAAGGGCAGATGCGCGAAGAAGTCATGCCCAAGAACATTCTGATGATCGGACCCACCGGCGTCGGCAAGACGGAAATCTCCCGCCGCCTCGCCCGTCTGGCCGGCGCGCCGTTCATCAAGGTGGAAGCCACCAAATTCACCGAGGTCGGTTATGTCGGCCGCGACGTTGAACAGATCATCCGCGATCTGGTTGAGGTTGCCATTGGCCTCGTTCGCGAAAAGAAGCGCGAAGATGTCAAGGCGAAAGCCCACCTCAATGCGGAAGAACGCGTTCTCGATGCCCTCGTCGGCAAGACCGCCAGCCCGGCAACCCGGGATTCGTTCCGCAAGAAACTGCGCGATGGTCTGATCGATGACAAGGAAATCGAAGTCGAAGTGGCTGACACCGGTTCGGGCATGCCCAATTTCGAACTGCCGGGCATGCCGGGCGCCAATATCGGCGTGCTCAATTTGAGCGACATGCTGGGCAAGGCCATGGGCGGACGCACCAAGACCATCAAGACAACGGTCAAGGAATCCTACGGCGTTCTGATCAATGACGAGTCCGACAAGCTGCTCGATCAGGACCAGATCACGCAGGAAGCACTGCGCTCTGCGGAAAATGACGGCATCGTCTTCCTCGACGAGATCGACAAGATTGCCGCCCGCGATGGCGGCATGGGTGCCGGCGTGTCGCGTGAAGGCGTGCAGCGTGATCTGCTGCCGCTTGTTGAAGGTACAACCGTTGCAACAAAATACGGCCCGATCAAAACGGATCATATCCTGTTCATCGCATCCGGTGCCTTCCACGTGTCCAAGCCATCCGACCTTCTGCCGGAATTGCAGGGCCGTCTGCCGATCCGCGTGGAACTGAGCGCCCTGACACGCGATGACATGCGCCGGATCCTCACCGAGCCGGAAGCCAGTCTGCTCAAGCAGTACATCGCTCTTCTGGCAACGGAAGAGGTGAAGCTTGAAATCACCGACGATGCGATCGATGCTCTGGCCGATATTGCCGTTGATCTCAATTCAACGGTCGAGAATATCGGCGCACGCCGCCTGCAGACGGTCATGGAGCGTGTGCTCGACGACATCTCGTTCAACGCCCCTGACAAGGCCGGCGCCGAATATACCATCGACGCCAAGTATGTGCGTGAAACGGTCGGCGATCTCGCCAAGAACAGCGACCTGTCGCGGTTCATCCTCTAACCGTGTGACAGATAAGCATCGCTCCGGGCTTATTTACCGATGCCCCCTCGACTTCCGAGGGGGCATTTTTTATTTTCGCGCACCTCCGGCTGGAACCTGTTAAGGGAGGTTGTGCTTAAGCATCTCCCCGGGCGGGCCACCGTTCATCTGACTTGATCGAAATTCTGGGCTGACAATGAAACGACATCTGATCCTTTTCGCGACCACCTGCCTTCTTTCACTGTCCGCCGCCCTTCACCCAGCCTCGGCCGTGACCGTTGTGCCGGAAGGCAATCGCAATGCGACCCAGCCCAATATTCCCGTCGCTTCGATCAAGCGGACGGGCGAACTGAACACAACGCATGAAGCGAAGTATCAGAAAATCTACAACCTGCTGAAATCGGACCCGAAACTGCGTTCGAAGATATCGAGCGTTGCCAGGACCTATGGCATCGATCCGGTTCATATCGTTGGCGCGCTCGTTGGCGAACACACCTATAATGTCGATGCTTACGACCGTCTCCAGACCTACTACGTCAAGGCTATATCCTATGTGAAGCAAGGGCTTAGCTTTGATTATCAGGGTGAAAGCATTGGCGACTTCATCAAGCGCCCGCAATTTTCCTCCTGCGCGCAGTACAAGGACAGCCTGCGTCTGTGGACCTGCCGCGAAGGTGTGTGGGAAGCGGACTTCCGCGGCAAGACAGCCGGCGGCAAGCGCTTTCCCGACAACCGGTTCGCTGCGGTGTTCTTCCAGCCCTTCTATGCCGGCCAGACCTTTGGGCTTGGCCAGCTCAGCCCACTGACGGCACTGCAGATGACGGACATGGTCAATCGCTATTCGGGTTTGCCGAAACTGGATGCGGACCACGCCACGGATGTCTACAAGACAATCATGGACCCGGACTTCACCCTTCCCTACATGGCCGCAACCATCAGGGAATCCATCGATGTCTACCGGCGGGTGGCGGATTTCGATATTTCAAAAAATCCGGGAATCACCGCGACGCTCTACAATACGGGCGGCGCTGATGCACGCGCACGGGCTCTGGCCAAGACCAACGCTGGCCGTGCCGCGACCGGACAGCCGCCGCAACTTCCCGAAGAAAACTACTATGGCTGGCTCGTCAACAACAAGCTCGATCAGTTGAAAGCCCTGTTTTAAGGCTCAACGCCGCCGCTTGCCGGCGGATCGCTTTATCTCGCCAATCAGGGATTGAACGACATCCGCCTTGAGGTCGCGAATATGCGCCGCAACCAGGTTGGCCAATTCCGTCGATGCTGGCGGCAGGCCGGCGGTGTCAATCGTGATGCGCGGATGCGAGATCATGGCCAGCCGCTGCAATTCCTCGGCCTCGTCCCAGATGATGTTGAAATACTGGATGATGCGCTGCAGCTTGTCCCATGTCGGCTGCCCGCGCCTTCCGTGCTCCAGCGCCGAGAGATAGGCGGCCGAAACCCCGATGGCCTTCGCCATTTCTTTCTGGGAGATGCCGCGCTCGTCCCTGAGCTGGCGCAGCTTTTCACCAAACGGCGTCATGGCACCTCCGGCAGCCGGCGAATGCGGACATAGATGGCGCCCGTCCCGCCATGATTGCGGGCGGCATCTTCATAGCCATTGACCAGCACGCGGAACGGCGGCGTGGTGAACCAGAGCGGAACCGCCTGACGCAGGACCCCATCGCTTCCCATGGACGATCCCTTGCCGGTGATGACAAGCACGTGGCGCAGCTCGCGCTGGTGCGCGCGGCGAAGGAAGCCGAGAAGCAGGCCATAGGCCTCGCTTTGCGTCAGTCCGTGCAAATCGATCCGGCCTTCGATGACCACCCGTCCGCGCGATATCTTCTTGTGGGTCGGACGGTCGATCGGATGCAGCCGATGCGCAGGTATCGCCGGTTTTGCCGGAGCCGGCACCGGCGTTGCCTTCGACTTGATCTTTTCGGGTGCCGATGGCGTGACTGCCGGCTGATCCTGCACCGCGTCGAGCAGAAATTCCATCTTGTCCTTCCCCTTCAGGGGCCGGGTGGATTTTGCGACTTTCTCCCAGAGAATCCGGTCTTCAATGTTGGTGAACTCGTCCCTGGACCGCTTCATGCCCGATCCGCCAACAATGACCGGGGTACAAGCGCATAAAAAACGGCGTCATGACGAATGCCGCCGGCGATGTCACCTGCCGCGTCGCCGGAGCCGGCAAAAAGGTCGCCGCGTGCCGGCCCTACGATGGCGGACCCGGTATCCTGCGCAATCATCAACCGCGCAAACCCTTCTCCGCCGAAAGCCTGCAAGGCAGGTGCCGAGATATAGAAGGGCGTACCGAAGGTATGCAGCAGCCGGTCGACAGCAAGGGAACGTCCGCCCGTCAGCGGCACCTTGGCAGCCGCAATCGGCCCCAGCGCGGCATCGTCGACCGCGGCTTCGCGAAAGAAAATATAGGATTGGTTGTTCCACAACAGGCTTTGAACCTGATCAGAATTGTCAGCAAGCCATGCGCGGATAGCCTGCATCGACATTTTATCCAGCGGGATTTCACCGCGATCCAAGAGGATTTTTCCGATGCCGGTAAATCGGTGGCCGGTCTTCGCCGCGTAGGTGATGCGGCGCAGGCGACCGTCGGTCATCTTCAACCTGGCGGCGCCCTGAACGTGAATGAAGAAGGCATCGACCGGACTTTCGACAAAGGCTATTTCCAGATTTTGCCCGTCGAGTGCACCGCTCTCAATGGCAGCGCGGTCAAAATACTCGGCAATCCCTGTCGGGGTTTGCCGGGCAAAAGCGAAATAGGGATCAAAACCCACAGGCCGATTGCTGTCATCCACATCCACCAGATCATTCGGGCGGCTGAGAAAAGGAACCGTATAGCGTTCCGTTCGAACCGGAGAAGCAACCACCTCGGGTTCATAGAAACCCGTGACAAAACCGTGTCCCGTCTCGGGATTTTCCAGGCGTGCCGGACGGAACCATTTTTCAAAAAACCGCCGTGCCTGTTCGTTACTTTCGACCAATGTTTCACGTGAATCAGCGAAAATGGGTGCTAAAGCCGCAAAGGAGATGCCCAGTGATCCGCTTTTATAGGGCTTTTCCAGAACCCTGCTGGCAGAACGCACAAAAGCTTGAAACGCTTCAACCTGGTTGTCATTCTCCCAACCGGGGCAATCGGTGAATGCCACCGGTTTGAAGAGAGGGGAAAGCATGGTCTGGCGCTCGCGACAGGAGAATCAATCTTCGGCTTCGGTCGCGACGAGTTTCCAGTTCGGATCCTTCGAGCGGGTATCCCGCGCATAGGTCCAGACATCCTTGACTTCAGCCACCGCTTCCTTGTCGCCGTCGATCACGTTGCCGTCCTTGTCCAGGGTTGCCGAAATCAGCTCGCTGACGACGCGCACTGTTACGTGCGCTTCCGTGCCCTTCATTTCAGCGCCGGTAATGTCGGCCTTGTTGATGCCGACGAACGAGGATTGCACCTTTTCGCCGCGCGATTCACGATCGGCGATGGCTGAAACGAAACCATCAAATACTTCGCGGGACAGGAGCGATTTGAGCGTCTTGCGATCACCATCGGCAAAGGACATGACGATCATCTCATATGCCATCTTGGAGCCTTCAAGAAACTTCGCCGGATCGAATGCCGGATCGGCGTTCTGGATGGTGCGAAGGCCTTCGTTCAGCGGCGTGCCGGGTTTTGCCAGCGCATCCACCTTTTCAAACTGGTTTTCCTTCGGCTCGCCGCGCCGCGGCAGCGACACGACATTATCGCCGGGTTTGGCCTTATCTTCGACCTCGGCTGTACGCGAGGATGCATACGGATTGAATGGCGGACGCTCGTTGCCGGTGCGGCGACCAAGGACCTTGCGCAGCTGCAAAAAGATCACCACTGCTGCCACGAAGAAGAAAATCGTTCCGAAGTCCAGATATTCCATGTCGCCTGCCATTCATCCCTAAATTCAGTCGGCCGTTCTTTGTACGACCATTGCGCTTTTGTCGAATTACCAAAACATATAGATTGCTGAAGGCAATCATACAAATGCTCATGTTCATACCTATATAGGCATGAAATTGACGCCGGGTATGGATTATAACCGGATATGTCCTTCGAAAGGTAAATTAGTTGCGATCCTCTCTTGTGCCTCTGTTCCTGCTTGCACTGCCATTTCTTGAAATTGCCGGCTTCATTGTGGTTGGCAGCAAGATCGGTGTTCTGGCAACGCTCGGCTTGATCATCCTGTCGATGTTCCTCGGTGTTTTTCTGTTGCGCCTGCAGGGATTTGGCATCCTGCAGAAAATCCGCTCGGAAACCGCCGCCGGCCGGACGCCGAGCCGCGAACTCGTGCACGGCGTCATGCTGTTCTTTGCGGCGTTCCTGTTGATCGTTCCTGGCTTCATCACGGACATAATCGGCCTGCTTTTGTTCATACCCGCCATTCGCGATATTGGCTGGCGTTTTGTCCGGAGCCGCGTGGTCGTGGTCAATCCTGCAGCAACGGGCCATTCCCGGCCGGGTCGCTCCGCTGATCGCGTCATTGAACTTGACCCGGAGGATTATTCCAGAAAATCCGACCCCAACTCGCCATGGAGCCCGAAAGAATAGCGTGCGTGCATCAGGATGGTTCCTCCCGGCTTGCCTCGCTGGGGCTCTCATGCTAGCCAGCCATCATTCATTCGATAACCGCCGAAGCGGACGCAACGAGAGAAGGTTTCCAGACAATGGCTCAAAAGCCTGATGAAAATGCCGAAAACGGCAATGAAGCGACCAATGGCAATGGGAGCGTCCAGCAGCAGACACTGAACATTCTTGCTCAGTACGTGAAGGATCTTTCCTTCGAAAGCCCAGGCGCGCCTCTGTCGCTGCGCCCGCGGGACAAGGCTCCTGGCATCAGCATCAACGTGAATGTCAACGCCAATCCGATTGCCGAGAACGATTTCGATGTCGTTCTGACCCTCACAGCCCGTGCCGGTGAAGGCAAGGAAGTCCTGTTCAACGCGGAACTCGTCTATGGCGGCGTTTTCCGTCTGGAAGGCTTCCCGCAGGAACATCTCCTGCCGCTGCTTTTCATCGAATGCCCGCGCCTGCTCTTCCCGTTCGCACGTCAGATCATTGCGGAAGCAACCCGCAATGGCGGCTTTCCGCCGCTGATGATAGACCCGATCGACTTTGCGCAGATGTTCCAGCAGCGCATGGCTGAAGAACAAGCCAAGTCGATGGTCAGCTAAGCCAACGGTTCTACTGGATAGCAAAAACCCGGGTTCGACCCGGGTTTTTTGTTGCCGCGATTTTTACCGTGCTGCTATCCGTTCGTTCCAGATCGCTTTCTCGCCAATCTTCTCGACCAGCTTGTCGTGCGCCTGCTTTTCCGAATCGGTGAGGCGGGATGGCAGCGGTACCGCGCGGCGCGCAATGACAACAACCGTTTCCGTATTGGCGGATTGCTTGTTGTCGGACTGTTCGGCAACGGTCAGGCCGAGGGCCGCCTGTTTTCCACCGATCAGTTCGATATAGACTTCCGCCAGCAACTGCGAATCGAGCAACGCGCCGTGCATCGTGCGGTGACTGTTGTCGATGCCGTAACGACGGCACAGGGCATCCAGGGAATTTGGGCCCATGGGATGTTTGCGGCGCGCGAGTGCCAGCGTATCGATAACCCGGTCATTGCTGATGGGGGGGTGCCCCAGGCGGTTCAGCTCGGCATTGATGAAGCCCATATCGAATGTAGCGTTGTGGGCGATCAACTTTGCCCCGTCGATGAATTCGAGAAAGCGGTCGACGACGCCGGCAAAGACCGGCTCATCCTTCAGGCGGTCATTGCTGATGCCATGAACGGCCAGAGCATCCGGGTGGACCTGTTTGCCATCCGGATTGATGAAAACATGAAATGTGTTGCCGGTCGGGAAACGATTGACCAGTTCCACACCGCCAATTTCGATGATGCGATCATCCAGCCGGTCGAGCCCTGTTGTTTCCGTATCGAATATGATCTCGCGCATGGAATCTTCCTTTGACCCAAATTTCATGAATTGACCGGCCAGCGCAAGGCCGGAGCAGCGGTTTCCCCGCTTTCCGCCTGTCAGGAATCCGTGAGTATCCGGATTATCTCGTTGATCTCGGCCCGCGTCGCATCAAATGTCTGGTCCGTGTTGACGACAAAATCGGCACGGGCACGTTTCTCGGCGTCGGGAGTCTGGCGCTCGAGAATTGCTTCGAGTTTTTTGGGGGTCATGTCGAGCCTGGCCAATACCCGCCTTTTCTGCACCTCTGCCGGTGCGCTGACAACAAGGATCTTGTCCACCCGCTTATCCCCACCAGTCTCGAACAGCAGCGGAATATCGATCACGGCAAGCTTCGCACCTTGGGATTGAGCGCTATCGCGGAAAGCGTTCTCTTCGGAACGAACCATGGGGTGGATAATCGATTCGAGCTTCCGAAGCGCCTTGGGATTGCCAATGACCGCTGCCGAGAGCCTGGCGCGATCCACCACGCCGCTTACCGTCGTTCCGGGAAAAGCTGCTTCTATCAAAGGAGCCGCCGCGCCGGAATATAGCCGGTGAACCGTTTCATCGGCGGAATAGACCGGAACGCCCGCATCCATGAACATTTGCGCGGCTGTCGATTTACCCATGCCGATCGATCCGGTGAGACCCAGCACGATCATTTTGCTTTCCCCGCCGCCATATCGGCCAGAATGAGGTTTCGCAGCTCTGCCGTTACATCCGGCCGTTTGCCGAACCAGTGTTCAAAGCCCGGTACGGCCTGGTGCAGCAACATGCCCAGTCCGTCGGCGGTTTCAAGACCGCGGAAGCGCGCTGCGCGCAAAAGCGGCGTTTCCAACGGCACATAGACAATGTCGGTCACCAGCGCATCCGAATTAGCCTCGGTCAGGTCAATCACCAGCTCGTCTTTACCCGACATGCCGAGCGACGTGGTGTTTACAATCAGCGACGCGCCCTTCAGCAATTCCGGCACCGCGTCCCACCCGTGGGCACCCCCGGAAATTCCAAACCGGTCTGCCAGTTCCTGGGCCCGCTCCACGGTCCGATTGACGATCCCGATGTCGGTGAAACCGCGCTGCTTCAACGCAAAGATCACCGCTCGGCTTGCCCCGCCCGCACCCAGCACCAAAGCGCTCTTGCGCTCACTCCAGCCGGGGCTTAGCGAGTCCAGATTTGCCAAGAACCCGTAAGCATCCGTATTGCCGCCATGCAGAATGCCATTCTCGAACCAGAGCGTGTTCACCGCGCCGATTTCTTCCGCGGCAGAATCGCGCTTCCCGCACAGGGAAAAAGCCACTTCCTTATGTGGGATGGTGACGTTGCCGCCGACAAACCCATTGTCATTCAACGTGTGGATAAAGGCCGCAAATGCGTCCGGTGCAACCTCGACCGCCCGATAGGAGCCGTCCAATCCGAATTGCCTGAGCCAGTAACCGTGGATGAGCGGCGAGCGTGAATGACGGATTGGATAACCCGTTACGAAAGCGCTGGGATGATCAGCCATCGATCGCACCCTCCCGGCGCAGTTCATTCAGCAACGGCAATAGTGGGAGGCCGACAATGGTGAAATAATCTCCATCCACCTTCTCGAACAGCTGCACGCCTTCGCCTTCATATTGGTAGGCGCCGACACTTTGGAGCGCGACGGTACCAACCCGTGCCAGGTGCCGTCCAATGAAAGCCGGATCGAGATCACGCAATGTCATGCGCGCCACCGAAACGTGCCGCCACACCGTCTGCCCGCTCTTGACCAGAACAATCGCGCTGTTCAGATGATGAGTCCTGCCGGAAAGCCTGAGCAGTTGCCGGCGCGCGGCCTCCATATCGGCAGGCTTGTGCAAAACCTCGTCGCCCAAGGACAGGGTTTGATCCGAACCGATCACCAATGCGTCCGGGTTACGCTCACTGACATCGAGCGCCTTTGCTTCGGCCAGAACAAGCGCGACGTCCTCCGGCGTTGCTCCGCTCTTATAGAGAGGCGCTTCCACCGCCCGCTCATCGATATTGGCCGACTGTGCGGTAAAAGCGATGCCGGCGTTTTTCAGGAGCGTCGCGCGGAACGGACTTTTGGAAGCAAGAATAATCTGCATTTGCCTTCTTCTCTGATTAACAATGCGGCTATCGCCCTTGGGAACGCAGGGCGAGAACCGCCGCCGCGGTTTCTTCAATAGAACGGCGTGAAACGTCTATCATAGGCCAATTATAGCGATGGCAAATCTGCCGCGCATAGGAAAGCTCTTCAATAATGTTGGCCCGGTCAAGATAGTGATCCGTATCGAAGCCCGGGGTCGCCCCGAGAATGCGATGCTGGCGCACCTGTGAGATCCGCTCTGCCGAGGCAATTAGGCCAACAATCAGCGGCCGCTCCGCATTGATAATCACATCGGCAATGGGCACACCGGGAACGATGGGTACGTTGGCGGTCTTGATGCCGCGATTGGCGAGATAAATGCTTGTCGGGGTTTTCGACGTCCGTGAAATGCCGATCAGAATGACATCGGCTTCTTCGATATCGAGCGGCAGCTGGCCGTCATCATGCTCCATGGTAAAATTCAGCGCATCGATGCGGCGGAAATATTCCGCATTGAGCACATGCTGCGCCCCAACCCGCCGTCCCGCCGGAGCACCGAGATAGGACTGGAATATGCTGAGGACCGGTTCAAGAACGGACACGCAGGGAACGCCAATCGTCGCGCAGCTTTCATCGATCATTGCCGCAAGCCGTTTGTCCACGATGGTATAAAGGACAATGCCAGGTTCTGCATCGATACCTTCAAGCACCTTTTTGATCTGCTTTTCCGTGCGAATGAGCGGATAGACATGTTCAATGGCGCGCGCATGCACATATTGCGCCGCGGCTGCGCGACCCGCCGCCAGGAGAGTCTCTCCGGTCGCATCAGAAATCATGTGAAGATGGAAGTAGTTGACTGGCTTTGTCACAGAAAACTCGACTCCCTGTTGATGACTGGGGAGAATTCTCCCGGTTTTGAACAAGCAATGGCAGTCATGTGAATCATTGGCAAGTCATCCACAGCGAGCCCACTTGTGGATGACTCTTCCGGGCATAGCTGCGATCTGGGGATTGTTGCGACTCTTCGTCCGTTGTTCCCCGTATTCCCACATGGATATCCACAGATCGATGTTATTCAACAGACTGATAATGAACGGTATTTTTCTTTATTACCGCTTTTCCTGAATTTTGCTTTATGGTTTTCCCTGTTTCGCATTACTCCAATTGCCTGTGGGAAAAAGTTGGCAATCTGGTAATTCCCGATACAAACAGACTCTAAGAATCAGAAAATCAGAAAATATCCAATTTTCTTTTTTGTAAGACAAAGCTGGAGAGAGACGGAATGGTCCGCAAAGTGATGAAAGTCCTTAGAGGCGAGACAGTTTTTCCGCCTCCCATCTGGATGATGCGCCAAGCTGGACGCTACCTCCCCGAATACCGGGAAGTTAGGAAGAACGCCGGAAGTTTTCTGGATCTCTGCTATTCGCCGGATCTGGCCGTCGAAGTGACGCTGCAGCCGATCCGCCGTTTCGGATTTGATGCGGCAATCCTGTTTTCCGATATTCTTGTCGTGCCGCATGCGCTTGGCCGTGATCTGCGCTTTGAAGAGGGCAGAGGCCCTTTGATGACGCCGATTGATGCGGATGGCATTTTCTGGCTTGAACCTAATGGGGCTGTGGAACGCCTGGATCCTGTCTACGAGACTGTTCGGCTGCTTCGACATCAACTGCCACAGGAAACCACCCTGCTTGGCTTCTGTGGCGCTCCATGGACCGTGGCGACCTATATGATAGCCGGTCATGGAACACCGGACCAGGCTCCGGCCCGCCTCTTCGCCTATCGCTATCCGGATGCCTTCCAGAAACTGCTGGACGAGCTCGCCGATGTTTCAGCGGAGTATCTGATCCGCCAGATCGATGCCGGTGCTGACGCGGTGCAGATTTTTGATTCCTGGTCTGGTGTTCTCGACGAAGCCTGCTTTGAGCGGTTCTGTATCGCTCCCGTGGCCAGGATCGTCAAAAAGGTGCATGCATCCCACCCGGATGTCCCGATCATCGGTTTTCCCAAAGGTGCCGGCGCGCTTTATGTGAATTATCGCGAACGCACTGGGGTGACAGCCTTGGGCCTCGACTGGACGGTGCCGCTGTCGCTGGCGTCTTCACTTCAAGGTGGAGGGGCAATTCAGGGCAATCTTGATCCCTTGCGTGTTGTTGCCGGCGGCCGAGCGCTGGATGAAGGCGTCGATGCCATTCTTGACGGGCTGGGTCACGGCCCGCTGGTCTTCAATCTTGGCCATGGCATCACCCCCGATGCTCCCGTCTCCCATGTGGAACAGATGGTTGCGCGCGTGCGGCAGGCGACGGCCAGGAACTGACACGTTGAATGCCGGGAAATGATTATGAACAACAACGAGATGCCGGTTCAAAATTCAAGCAAGACAGCATCGATGGCAAAGGCGATCGGTATCGTTCTTGCATTGGTTGTTGTGACGCTGGTTTATCTCTATCCCGACAACGCCTATCTCTGGGTGAAGGCATTGCATGTGATTGCCGTCATCTCCTGGATGGCCGGGATGCTCTATCTGCCGCGCCTCTTCATCTATCATTGTGCCGCCGTAAAAGGCTCCGTCCAATCGGAAACGTTCAAGGTGATGGAGCGCCGGTTGCTCAAGGCCATCATCAATCCGGCCATGATGGTGACATGGGCCGCCGGACTTTGGCTCGCGTGGCGAACGGTTGCCTATATGGACGGCTGGTTTCATGTGAAATTCCTGGCCGTCCTGATCCTTTCCGGCATTCACGGCTACTTTTCCAAGGCTGTCCGCATGTTCGCCGAGGATAGAAACGCAAAGCCTGCCCGTTTCTGGCGGATGATGAATGAAGTGCCGACGGTTCTGATGATCATTATCGTGATCATGGTCATCATAAAGCCATTTTGACTCATCATTTTATTTTCTGCCTGATATCAATACCACTCATGAAACCCCTTGCCCTTGCAGTCATGATTGGCTAGATAGGGGCTCTTCTCTGGAAATACCGCCATAGCGATCTTCAGCCATTCATACATGGCACTGCATTCAGGCATCGTCATTTCCCTTCCCCATTTCAAACCTATAAGATTAAGAGTTCCGCACACATGCAGGAAATGAAACTACAAGAACTCAAGAACAAGACGCCGGTTGATCTTCTGGCGTTTGCTGAAACACTGGAAGTCGAAAACGCCAGTGTCATGCGCAAACAGGAACTGATGTTTGCGATCTTGAAGAAACTAGCCTCCCAGGATGTCGAAATTATCGGCGAAGGCGTGGTCGAGATATTGCAGGATGGCTTCGGCTTCATGCGTTCTGCCAATGCAAACTATCTCCCAGGCCCCGACGACATCTATATCTCCCCATCGCAGATTCGGCGGTTTTCGCTGAAAACCGGTGATACCGTCGAAGGTCCGATCCGTGGGCCCAAGGAAGGTGAGCGCTATTTCGCCCTTCTCAAGGTCAACACCATCAACTTCGAAGACCCGGAAAAAATCCGCCACAAGATCCACTTCGACAATCTGACACCGCTCTACCCGAATGAGCGTTTCAAGATGGAGCTGGAAAATCCGACGACCAAGGATTTGTCAGCCCGCGTCATCGATCTGGTGGCACCCCTCGGTAAAGGCCAGCGCGGTCTCATAGTCGCTCCGCCCCGTACCGGTAAAACCGTTCTCCTCCAGAACATTGCCCATTCCATCACCGCCAATCATCCCGAATGCTATCTGATCGTTCTTCTGATCGATGAACGTCCGGAAGAAGTCACGGATATGCAGCGTTCCGTGAAGGGCGAAGTGGTCTCCTCCACATTCGACGAGCCGGCGTCCCGCCACGTTCAGGTGGCTGAAATGGTCATCGAGAAGGCGAAGCGCCTGGTTGAACATGGCCGCGATGTGGTCATCCTGCTCGATTCCATTACGCGCCTTGGCCGCGCCTACAACACCGTGGTGCCATCATCCGGCAAGGTTTTGACCGGTGGTGTCGACGCCAACGCGCTTCAGCGCCCCAAGCGTTTCTTCGGTGCGGCACGTAACATCGAGGAAGGCGGATCGCTGACGATCATTGCGACGGCCCTTATCGATACGGGCAGCCGTATGGACGAAGTGATCTTTGAAGAATTCAAGGGTACGGGCAATTCGGAAATCGTGCTCGACCGCAAGGTTGCCGACAAGCGCATTTTCCCGTCCATGGATATTCTGAAATCCGGCACGCGCAAGGAAGACCTGCTCGTACCGCGTCAGGATCTGCAGAAGATCTTTGTCCTGCGCCGTATTCTGGCCCCGATGGGCACCACGGATGCGATCGAGTTCCTCATCGACAAGTTGAAGCAGACCAAGACCAACGGCGAATTCTTCGATTCGATGAATACGTAACAGTCCTAGGATTGCGGTTTGAGCAGCGCTGCCAGCGCCTCGGCCGTTTCGACAGGCGCCAGACACACGAACCCGCGGCAGAGATAGGCCGCGGGTTTTTTTATGGTGATTGCTCCGCTGCCGGGCACCAGCTCGATTGTGGTGTTTTCTCTAAACTCCATCCAGATATCAGTACGGCGCGGATCCGGATAATCGTTTGCAAGCCGCAGGAGCGGATGGCCTTTGTCCGGAGTGACCAGCACAAGCTTCATCGGTTCCAGCAGCAGGCTTGCGCTGTTGAGAACACCGGCCTGGCCATAGCGCTGTTCAAGCACACGGCCGAGCGCGTTTTCAGCGAGTTCGTCGGCTCGCTGTTGCAATGCGTAGTCCGATGTTGCTGTCGCCAGACGCGAGATGGCTTCGATGATCTGCCCGGTGGCACTCGGTATGGCCTCATCCTGATCACCGCGCACGCGGATGATGACATCGGTGCTGTCAATGGCGCTGAGGGCATGATTGCCATCTTCCGTAAGATGCCAGCGGTTAAGAGACTGGAGCCAAAGAGCCGCGTCGTCGAGAAACGTTTTGTCCTGCGTCGCTTCACAGAGGGAGATGGCGGCATTGATCATCGATGCATAATCCGATGACAAGCCGGGAAAGAGGCGGGACTGTTCCAGAACGGAATGCGGCAGACGCCCATCAACCATCGATTCGGATATGGAACGATAAGCGCCCAATGCCAGATCCAGCCAATCCTTGCGCTGGAATAACCGCGCCGCTTCCGCGAGCGCACGGATCATCAGCCCGTTCCAGTCAGTGAGCGACTTGTCGTCGCGATGGGGGTGGACCCGGCTCTCGCGGCGGTTGAAAAGTATCTGCCTAGCCTTTGCCAAATGTGCCTCGGTGTCCGCATCTGATGAGCCGGGCGAGGTCAGGCGATTGAGAATGGTTTTGCCTTCCCAGTTTCCCTCTGGGCGGACATCGTAAACGGTGCGAAAGATATCGAAATCCGGCGTCGCCGGAATTTCATCCGCAGACCAAACGTAGAACCGGCCCTCTTCACCCTCGCTGTCGGCATCCAAGCTCGAGGCAAAGCGCTGGCGGTTCGCCAGCATTTCGCGCTCCAGCCAACCGACAGTTTCTTCGATTCGCAGGCGGAACAATTCATCTTTGGTTTCGGCATAGGCGTACGTCGCGTGACGGATGAACTGGGCATTGTCGTAAAGCATCTTTTCAAAGTGCGGAACAAGCCAGCGATCATCGACGGAATACCGGGACAGTCCGCCGCCGAGATGATCGTAGATGCCGCCTTGCAGCATCATTTGCAGGCTCCTGAGAAAGGCATCCCGATGCTGGGCATTGCCGTTGCGCAGCCATGAAAGCCAGAGTGTATCCATGAAAGGCGCATTCGGGAATTTGGGAGCGCCGGTCAAGCCGCCTTTCTGCATGTCGATCATGCCGGATATATTGGCGGAAAACTGATCAAAGATATGTTTGTCCAGCGCTGCCGGACCCGCCTGGGCGTCAAGACGGGCGCTGACGTGGCTGGTCAAGGCATCGACGTTCTGGACAACGCGCGCGCGGTCTTCGCGCCATACCCTGTCGATAGACTGCAACACGTCGACAAAACCAGGCCGGCCATAGCGTGAGTTCTTGGGAAAATAGGTTCCTCCCCAAAACGGCTTTGCCTCCGGTGTGAGAAACATCGTCAGCGGCCAGCCCCCCTGCTCTCCCATTGCGCCAAGAGCTGCCATGTAGATCTGATCGATATCCGGCCGTTCTTCTCTGTCCACCTTGATATTGACGTAGTGGGCATTCATCAGGTCAGCAACGTCGCCATCTTCAAAACTTTCGTGCGCCATGACATGGCACCAGTGACAGGCAGCGTAACCAACGGACAGCAGAATGGGCTTGCCCGTCTCCTGTGCCTCCGCCAGCGCAAGCTTTCCCCACGGCCGCCAATGCACCGGGTTGCCGGCATGCTGACGAAGATACGGGCTGGACTCGTTTCCAAGCAGATTGGCTTGCTGATACATTGGATTACTCCGCTCTTCCCGAATGCCGGCTTGAGGGTTATCAAGTCATGCAGTGTAGCCGTGGATAAATGCAAATGAAACAGAACCAGAATTTCAGCGAGACTATTTTTGCCCTGTCCAGTGGGCGGCTTCCGTCTGGTGTCGCCGTGATCCGTATCTCCGGATCGAAGACTCGATTCGTTATCGAAACAATTTGCGGTAACCTTCCGTCGCCGCGGCGGGCTGAGCTACGTACGTTCCGCGATTCACTTGGTAGTCCCGTTGATCGGGGACTCGTGTTGTTTTTCTCCAATCCCCATAGCTTTACCGGTGAGGATTGCGGCGAGTTTCACCTGCACGGCGGTCGTGCGGTTGTTGATGCCATGATTTCGCTTCTCTATACCTTTGACAATTGCCGCTTGGCCGAACCCGGTGAGTTCACACGGCGCGCCTTTGCCAATGGAAAATTCGATCTGACGGTGGCTGAAGGTCTCGCGGATCTGATCGCCGCTGAGACCGATGGTCAGCGCCGCCTGGCACTGCAGATCGCATCGGGTTCGCAAGTTCAGCTCTATTCATCCTGGCGCACCGAGATGATCCGCGCGCGCGCTCTGATTGAAGCGGAACTCGATTTTGCTGACGAATCCGACGTACCCAGTTCCGTATCGGATCAAGTCTGGATATCGATGCGTGATCTTGCGGAAAAGATTGAACAACACGTAGCGGAGGGAAAACGTGGCGCAATCGTGCGCGACGGCTTCCGTGTGGTGATTGTTGGTGCGCCGAACGCCGGCAAATCGAGCTTGCTGAATGCCCTGGCGGGAACCGATGTGGCGATTGTCTCCGACGAACCGGGAACGACACGCGACCTGATTGAAATCAAACTTGATCTGGGGGGCTTGCCCGTCCTTATCACCGATACGGCGGGTCTCAGGGAAACCGAGGGTAAGGTGGAACAGATCGGCGTTGAACGGGCGCTTGACCGCGCGCACGCCGCGGATCTGGTACTATTGCTGACGGATATGGCGAGCCCGCTTCCAGCGCCATTTGTCGAACTGGATGCGATCGATACGCTGCGAATTGGAACGAAACTGGATGTTGTCGAGAGAACGACATCCGATAGCTATGATCTGAAAGTTTCAATCCGCTCAGGTGAGGGCTTGAATGATCTGATAGCGGCTTTGCAATCCAGGGCCGAATCTGCAGCTGGGAATCTCTCTGATCCGCTTCCCACCCGCCGCCGTCATATGGAATTACTCACCGAAACGAGCCGGGAAATCAATCACGCTGTGGCTGACGTAGCCGCGCCGCTGGAAGTTCGCGCTGAGTATCTACGCCGGGCCTCGCATGCATTGGGCCGGATTACTGGAGACGTGGATGTCGAGGATATTCTCGATGTGGTATTCTCACAGTTCTGTATAGGCAAATGATTCACGTGAAACATTGAAACTATAACGGCGATCTGCGCGTACGAATTGTTTCACGTGAAACATTGTTCTTTGACTCACACTTGACTCAGGGCGTTGATTTGCTCATCAAGACACTGAATTCGAATCTCGGAAAGTTTGGCTCGTGGAAGACAATTTTGACGTCATCGTCATTGGTGGTGGGCACGCCGGCTGTGAAGCCGCAGCGGCCTCAGCACGCTATGGCGCACGCACGGCGCTTGTGACGCACAAAGCGGATACGATCGGTGTCATGTCCTGCAATCCCGCCATCGGCGGTCTTGGCAAGGGGCATTTGGTCCGGGAGATCGATGCGCTCGATGGTCTGATGGGCCGCGTTGCCGATGCCGCTGGTATTCAGTTCCGACTTCTCAACCGGCGCAAGGGCCCTGCTGTGCGCGGCCCGCGCACCCAGGCGGACCGCAAGCTCTATAGGCTGGCGATGCAAGCGGCGATTGCAGAACAGCAGAATCTGACTGTCGTTGAAGGTGGCGCCAACGATCTGGTCATTCACGACGGAAAGGTTGCAGGCGTCCAATTGATGGATGGCCGCGTTTTCTCCTGTGGTGCTGTTGTCCTGACGACGGGAACATTTCTTCGCGGCTTGATCCATATCGGTGAAAAGAAGATACCAGCAGGCCGAATGGGCGAGGCCCCTGCCCTCGGTTTGTCGGATACCCTGACGAGACATGCATTCGCTTTGGGCCGATTGAAGACAGGCACGCCGCCGCGGCTGGATGGCCGCACGATCGATTGGTCAGGGCTTGACGTTCAATCCGCTGATGAAGATCCGCTGCCGTTTTCGCTGATGACGGATGTCATCACCAACCCGCAGATCGACTGCGGGATCACGCGCACGACGCCGGAATCGCACGCCATTATCCGCGCGAATCTGCATCGCTCGGCGATGTATTCCGGATCGATTGAAGGCATTGGCCCGCGCTATTGTCCGTCTGTGGAAGACAAGATCGTCAAATTTGGCGATCGGGATGGCCATCAAATATTCCTGGAGCCCGAGGGTTTGGATGATCATACGGTCTATCCCAATGGGATATCAACATCCCTGCCCGAGGATGTGCAGTTGGAAATTCTCAAGACGATACCTGGTCTTGAGCGCGCGACCATGCTGCAGCCGGGGTACGCCATTGAGTATGACTACATTGATCCGCGCGAGTTGGATCGAAGCCTGCAGGCGCGGCGCATCGGCGGCCTGTTTCTCGCCGGGCAGATCAATGGAACAACGGGATATGAGGAAGCGGCGGCACAGGGTTTGCTGGCGGGACTGAACGCGGCGCGGCTATCCGGCGGTGGCGAGCCTGTGATCATTCATCGTACCGAAGCCTATATCGGGGTGATGATCGATGATTTGACATCGCGCGGCGTGAGCGAACCCTATCGCATGTTCACGTCGCGTGCGGAATTCCGGCTTTCCCTGCGGGCGGACAATGCCGACGAACGTCTGACACCGATGGCGGACCGATTGGGAATATTGGGCTCGGATCGCCGGGATCGCTTCGGGGCACGGACGGATCAATTGGATGCGGCGCGTCATTTGGCAAAGCGCTTGACCATCACACCGAATGCGGCAGCGGCCGTAAATCTGCATCTCAACCAGGATGGCGTTCGCCGTTCGGCCTATGAATTGCTTGCCTTTCCTGAGATAGACCTGGCGCGTTTGCAGCTGATCTGGCCGGAACTGGCTGACATTAACGGTCGTGTGGCGGAGGCTTTGGAGATCGAAGCGCAGTATGCGGTTTATCTCGAACGCCAGAAGGCCGACGTTGCCGCGATGGAACGCGAAGAAGCGCTGCTCATACCGCAGGGCATTGATTTTTCGGTGGTTTCCGGCCTGTCCAATGAGTTGAAGCAGAAGCTGAAGCAGCGCCAGCCGCGTTCGATTGCGGAAGCCCAGCGCATCGATGGCATGACGCCGGCTGCGCTTGCCCTTATTATCACGCAGATTCGTCGCAACACTGTCGCAAGAGACGTGGCGTGAGCGATTGGCGGGAGAAGAAGCTGTGTGGGGTTATCCCCAATGTTTCACGTGAAACAGTCAAGGACCTTATTGACTTCGAAGATCTGTTTCGAAAGTGGTCAAAGGCGATCAATCTCGCCTCCCCCGCCACGCTGGATGAGCTGTGGGAACGGCATATTATCGACAGCGTACAGCTCCGCCCGCTTATGCCTGAAGCCAAGCGCTGGCTTGATCTCGGTTCAGGCGGCGGTTTTCCAGGCGTTGTTCTTGCTATTCTCCTGAAGGAAACGGCGGGTGCGGCGATTGATCTTGTCGAGAGCAATGGCAAGAAGGCTGCGTTTTTGCGGACCGCTCTGGGCCAGTTTCACACTCCTGGAACGGTGCATCCAGTTCGGATTGATGCGGTTTGGTCGAAAATCGACACACCTGATGTTGTTACGGCCCGTGCACTTGCGCCGTTGAAGGAACTTTTTGCGCTGACAGAGCCCTGGCTGACGAACGGCGCAACGGCACTTTTTCAAAAAGGCCGGGATTATCGTCGCGAGATCGAGGAAAGCCGTGACGGCTGGTCATTTGATCTGGTACAACATGCCAGTGTGGTCGATGTTGAGTCGGTGGTGTTGCAGATCAGCAATGTGCGGCGCAACCTGGCGGCGAAATAGGTCATTTTTCGTTTTATCGCCGATAGTAATGGTTTGCTCGGGAAAACAGTGATGAACAGTCAGACTCGTATCATTACCATAGCCAATCAGAAGGGCGGCGTGGGCAAGACCACAACTGCCATCAACCTGGCTACGGCGCTTGCAGCCATTGGCGAGAACGTCCTGATTGTCGATCTCGATCCCCAGGGCAATGCCAGTACCGGCCTGGGCATCGATCGCAAGAACCGTGATCTGTCGTCCTATGATGTCCTGATGCAGACTGCATCCGTCGGCGAGGCAGCCATTGCGACCGCTGTTCCCAACCTGTCGCTCATTCCGTCTACGCTCGACCTTCTGGGGGTTGAGATGGAGATTGCTGGCTCTGCCGACCGTGCCACGCGTTTGCGCAAGGCATTTCGTGGTGATAATGCGGCCTCGCCCTTTACCTATATTCTGATCGATTGCCCGCCATCGCTCAATCTCCTCACCATGAATGCCATGGCAGCGGCCGATTCCGTGCTTGTACCGTTACAATGTGAGTTTTTCGCATTGGAAGGATTGAGTCAGCTACTCGAAACCGTCAACCAGGTACGGACAGCGCTCAATCCGGCCCTGAACATTCAGGGTATTGTACTGACCATGTTTGACGGCCGAAACAATCTGGCGACACAGGTTGTTGACGATGTCCGTTCGTTTATGGGCGACAAAGTCTATCGCACGGTCATTCCGCGCAACGTGCGTGTCTCGGAAGCGCCCTCCTACGGGACTCCCGCCATTCTGTATGACCTGAAGTGTGCGGGCAGCCAGGCTTATTTGCAGCTGGCGTCGGAAGTTATTCAAAGGGAGCGGCATTTGCGTGCTGCTTGATCGATTCGAATACGAAACATTTATGAGAGCCTATGACAATGAATGAAGATCCGTCAAAAAAGCGCCTCGGTCGAGGTCTTGCTGCGCTCATTGGAGAGATGGACCGTCTGCCGGAAGAAAATGTTCCTCCGCGCATCGCCACTTTGGATCGTCAGGTTCCCATTGAATTTGTTACGCGCAATCCGCGCAATCCCCGGCGTTTGTTCACGGAAGCCGATCTGGAGGATTTGACCCAGTCGATCCGCGAACACGGCATTGTTCAGCCTGTCGTGGTTCGACCCGTCAAGGATTCCGTGGATCGCTATGAGCTGATCGCCGGCGAGCGGCGTTGGCGCGCGGCGCAGCGTGCTGGTCTGACCACTGTTCCCGTGATCATTCGCGAAGTCGATGACCGGGTCGCGCTTGAACTGGCGATCATCGAGAACGTTCAGCGCGCCGACCTCAATCCGATTGAAGAAGGCATGGGCTATCAGCAACTGATTGACGATCATGACTATACGCAGGCGGACTTGGCCCAGGTTATCGGCAAGAGCCGAAGCCACGTGGCCAATACATTGCGATTGTTGAAACTGCCGGAAACGGTTCGCGACCACATTACGAATGGCGCCCTGTCGGCTGGACATGCACGTACGCTGATCACCGCGGAACATCCGGATGTCCTGGCCGAGCGGATCATTCGCGACGGCCTGTCTGTTCGTCAAGCGGAAGCACTGGCCCAGGGCGGCGGCAAACCGAGCGCTCCGAAAGTCAAGGCGGACAATGATGAAAACAAGGACGCGGATACGCGGGCACTGGAAAAACTGCTGTCGGACGTGACTGGGATGCGTGTAACGGTCAATCATCAGGCCAAGGGCGGAGACGTGCGTATTCATTACGCAACGCTGGAGCAGCTGGATGAGATCTGCCGCCGGCTGCAAAGCTGAGCGGTGACGCAGTAAGCTCTTTTAATTCAAATAGTTAGCACGATTTTGACGCGCATGGGAGATGCGCGCGGACGTTACCTAACGGCCGCTCCGCCCTGCCCGGGCGGCTTCAGCAGCCAGAGCGATCAGTGACTGACGAATGATTGGTATGGAAAGTGTCGCGTTGCGGCGGCTCTCCAGTACAGTTTTCTGCAACCGTTCGATGGCGCGGGCGCAACTTTGTGTTGTCCAGCGCTGCAGTGCGGTTTCCACCAGCCGCCGTCGCGAGAAAAACACCGGCGGACGCGCGGATGCCACGGCCGATCCGGCATTCTTGCCCTCCGTTTCCATGCCGTAACGCAGGCTTTGCAATGTCTGGAACTGGCGTATGGCGGAACTCAGGATCAGAAAGCTCGAAGATCCGGAACCGATAACCCGATCGAATGCATGGGTAAAATCCGTCAGATTGCCCGTCATCATGGCATCGACAATCGTCTCGTAGGAAGTAGCGCTGACATCGCCGATGATATCGCGGACATCCTCAATGGTTATCCGTTCGCAGCCGTGGGCATAAAGACAGATTTTCTCAAGCTCGGCGCGCGTGGCCAGCCGGTCTCCCCCAAGGCTTTCTTTCAGCAGATTGCGGGCATCCAGCGTGATCTGCAGCTTGTTGCGGGCAAGCATGTCATCAATGGTTGCGTCCACGCCCTTCGCATCATCGCTGTAGCAAGGCAAAGCCATGGCGCTTGCGCTCTGCTCGACAATGCCGCGCAGACCTGCGCCCTTCTTGAGGTCGCCCGCCTCGATCAGGATGAATGTGTCGACGGGTGGTGTTTTCGTCAGATGCGTTACGGCATCGGCCAATCCCTTCTGTCCGCCTGCGTTACGGACCCAGATCAGGCGCTCGCCGCCAAACATGGAAATGGTGTTGGCCTCGTCGGACAGCCGCCCGGGCTCTGCCTGAACATCATCGGCATCGAGGCGTATGACGGCAAAGGGATCGTCCTGGGCGAGTCCTGTCAGCTTGATAAAGACGCCGGCCCGTTCGCTCACAAGGCCCTTGTCGGGGCCGTAGAGCAGTACGATCGGATAAGCCCTGTCGAGCCTCTTCAGGAAGGAATCAACCTCGTGTGCTTTCTTCTGTGCCATGCCGAAGGGTTTAGCGCATTGAACGCGGATTGCAATTGCGGGCCCTTCACCGGGTGAGACAAACAGCCATCAAGGAGACGGCATCGTTGCCAGCCGCAGTGAATATCGGGCAATCAAAGGGTTTTGACGACAATGGCGCAGTCAGGCCTAAAAGCAAAAAGGCCCGGTAAAAACCGGGCCTTTTGAACTTCGAACAACTGGAGCGGGAGAAGGGATTCGAACCCTCGACCCCAACCTTGGCAAGGTTGTGCTCTACCCCTGAGCTACTCCCGCATGCGCCAGTTTGTCTTGCGAAGCGGGGCCTATATGACCCAAGGACAGACCAATTGCAACAGTGAATTTTTGACTTTGTGACGATATTCGAAAAAAAATTCAACGGATGGATCGGCCCGGCAATGAAATGTCCGATTAAACCAAGGTGCGGCTGGGTTTTCGCTTGAGAGCGTGCGGTGAAGCGATTAGGACAACAAAAGCATATTTTCCGATTGCCGGTGCCGCGAGAGCCAGAATGCCCAAGACATACGCAGAACTGATGCAGAAATTCGACGATCTCGGAATCAAAGTGTCAACGATTCGGCATGCTCCGGTGTTCACCGTTGCCGAAGCGCAGGATTTGCGCGGGCAGGTTCCAGGTGCCCACACCAAAAACCTGTTCCTGAAGGACAAGAAGGACAAGTTCTTTCTCGTCACTGTGGATGAAGAGGCGCAGGTCGATCTCAAAACAATCCATACCAAGATTGGTGCATCAAGCCGCGTTTCATTCGGCAAACCGGAAAAGCTGATGGAGTATCTTGGGCTTGTTCCGGGTTCGGTCAGTGTGCTTGGCATTATCAACGACGAGGAACATCAGGTGAAGGTCGTGCTTGATGAGGCTCTCATGCACAATGAGATCATCAATGCGCACCCGCTGAGCAACGATGCCACAACATCCATTCGACGAGACGATCTCTTACGGTTTCTCGCATCCACCGATCACGAACCCCTGATCTTGAAAATTGATGAATCCAACCCAACCTGAGTGCAGGCTGTAAACCGGTCCAAGCGGACCCGGGAAACATGTAACCAGCGGATACGGGAGAATTTTGATGAGCAATACTGATAACCCGTTCGGCGGCGGCTACGGCAGTGCAGCTGCGACAACGACGGTATCCTATGGCGGCGCGGCCCCCGCGGCCGCCCCAACCGCAGCTGGCGCCTTGATCAAGGATACCACCACGGCGGGATTTGCCGCGGATGTGATCGCCGAATCGAAGAGCCAACCGGTTCTGGTCGATTTCTGGGCCCCCTGGTGCGGGCCCTGCAAGCAATTGACACCGATCATTGAAAAGGTGGTCAATGCCGCCGGCGGGCGGGTAAAGCTGGTTAAAATGAATATTGACGAGCACCCTGCCATTGCAGGGCAGCTCGGTATTCAATCAATTCCGGCGGTGATTGCCTTTGCTGATGGCAAGCCGGTCGATGGTTTCATGGGCGCATTGCCGGAATCAAAGGTCAAGGAATTCATTGATCGCATTGCGTCACCGGATGGCGGCAGGGATGCGGCCATTCAATCGGCGCTGGATGCGGCTACCCAGGCTGCAGCAGCGGGAGATATGGAGCAGGCCGCCCAGATCTATTCGGCCGTTCTGGCGGAAGTGCCCGATCATGTGGCGGCGCTTGCCGGACTTGCCAATTGCCTGATTGATCTGGGTGATCTTGACCAGGCCAAGGCCGTTCTGGAGCAGGTTCCCGCGAACAAGAAAGACGATGCCAGTGTGCGTGCGGCAGAAGCAAAAGTTGCCCTGGCTGATCAAGCGGCCAAGCTGGGTGACCCTGTTGCGCTGGCAGCAAAACTTGCGGCGAATCCCAGGGATCATCAGGCGCGGTTCGACCTTGCCATGTTCCTGAATGCCACCGGACAGCGGGATGAGGCGGCCGATCATCTTCTCGCCATCATGAAGGCCGATCGTACCTGGAATGATGACGGAGCCCGCAAACAGCTGTTGCAGTTTTTCGACGCATGGGGTCCGGCTGATCAGGCTTCCCTGACCGCGCGCCGGAAACTGTCTTCCCTGCTGTTTTCCTGACTGAAATAGGGCACAATAGCGATCGATCCCTGATGCTGCGGATCAATCACTGGAGCTGGTGATGCAAGCAGGCAATGTTCGTTATCGGACGCTGGACAATATTCCGGAAAGCGTGCCGATTTTCCCCCTTTCGGGAGCCCTGTTGCTTCCGGGTGGTCAGTTGCCGTTGAATATATTCGAACTGCGTTATCTGGCCATGGTGGACGCGGCTTTGAGTGGAAAGCGCGTCATCGGCATGATTCAGCCACGCTTTGACGAGGGCGATACGGACGCGGATGAACTGTGTGAAGTGGGATGCCTTGGCCGCATCACATCGTTTGCCGAGACCGGTGACGGGCGCCTTCTCATCACATTGCAGGGCATTTGCCGCTTTCGAATTGTCAAGGAACTTTCCACACGGACACCGTTCCGTCAGTGCAAGATTGCGCCGCTTCTGGCGGATCTGGACGAGGCAGACGACTCGGAAGTCGACCGGCCGGCGCTGCTGCGCGTCTTCCGGGATTATCTCGATGCCAACAACCTCGAAGCGGATTGGGACGGTATTTCCCGCGCGGGCAACGAAACGCTGGTCAATGCCCTCGCCATGATGTCGCCCTTTGGAGCCGCGGAAAAGCAGGCTTTGCTGGAAGCCGCCGATCTGAAAACGCGGGCCGAGACTTTGATCGCGATCACCGAAATCATGCTGGCGAAAGACCAGGATGGTTACGAATCGAACCTGCAGTAATCCCCGAGGAAGCGAGCCATGATCGAACCAAAACGCGACCCTTCCATTGATCGCAAGCTGCTTGAGCTTCTGGTTTGCCCGCTGACCAAGGGGCCGCTTGTCTACGATCAGGAGAGGTCCGAGCTGATCTCGAAGTCGGCTCGTCTCGCCTATCCGATCCGGGACGGGATACCGATCATGCTGCCATCGGAAGCGCGAACCATCGAAGATTAGTTTATTTTTACTGCAATCATTGCCGAACCTGCCAAAATATGAGTCAGTTGAACAACTGATATTCGAAGGTGGTGCGATGGCCAGGCGGAACGACAAACGTGATATCCTTGTTGCCACGGCCGCCGGCTTGTTCTGGCGGCGGGGCTTTACCGTGACAAGCCTTGCGCACATCGCGGCGGAATCGGGAATTCCGCTTGGAAACATCTATTATTATTTCAAGACAAAGGCAGAGCTGGCGCGCGGCGTTGCCGATATTTTCGTTGCTGAAACCGAGGATATGCTGACGGCCATTGTCGAAGCGGATCAGGATCCGCGCAAGCGTCTGCTGCTGCTGATTGAAAAGCTGTCGCATTCCCTCAAAAGCCGTGTCGAGAATGGCTGCCCGATCGCCTTGGGAATACGGGATTTTCGCCATGAATCGCCGGAAGCCGCCGAACGGGCGGCCGAAGTTTTCAGCCTCCTGATCGGATTCATTGGGAGAGAGCTGGGGCGAACCGGCGTGCGCCCCTCTGCAGCACTTGGAACCGCCCGCAATGCCCTGGCCGAATGGCAGGGCGGCATCATGCTCGCGCATGGTCTCAAAGACGCGACAGTGCTTGCTGAAAGCTTCCGGCGTATGGAGCGGCTTCTGGTGCCAATGCGGGGTTAGTCTGCATACCACTCGCATCCTTGCTGCAAAGGCACTATATGAGGCCGGAAAGTGCTCCAGGAGTTTTAATGGCCAGAAGTAATCAAACCGCCGATTGGGGCAATCGCTTGTCACCAGCCTTGAGTGAGATCGAATCACTCGCGATAGAGGCCTATGCACATCTGCCCGACGATTTTCGCAGTTTGTGCGGTGACATCACCATTCAGGTATCGGAGTTCCCCGATGATCAGATTGTCGAGGACATGGGGCTGGAATCGCCGTTTGATTTGCTTGGATTGTTTGAAGGCCGGGGTATCGGAGAACGGTTCTCGCTTCAAACCGGGGAAAGACCCAATATCATCACGATTTATCGCCGCGCCGTGCTGGATTACTGGGCGGAGTATGAGGAGGCCTTGGGGGATATCGTTACCCATGTCCTCATCCATGAAATCGGCCATCACTTCGGCCTCTCGGACGAGGATATGGAGCGCATTGAGGCAAGTGTCGAATAATCGGCTGACGGGACCCTGCCATCAGCCGGTTTGACCGGCCTATTCCGTTTGAGGACAGGCCGGTCTCGCGCGAAGACGCCATGGCGCGTACGTCAGAGCAGCAATATCAAGCGCTCAAACGGCATCCTGTGTGGAACGCCGCCACCGGTCAGTAGTCGCCGAGCTTGATACCCGGCTCATAATCGACGCCATCGACATCCTTTACAACAGCCTGACCGCACTGCATCACCCCGGTAACGGTGTTGAATGCATAGGTGGGGGAACCATAGATATGCCAGCCCTTGTTGATGGCCGCCGTTACCTTGTGGCAGAAGCTGGCATCATCCGGTCCGGTCAAAAAGCGATAAAGTTTCATGCTTTGTCTCCTGTCATCAGTGCTTTGGCCATCATCTTCTCCGCGTTGGCAAGATGCAGGCGTTCTATCATTTTTCCGTTCAGGGCAACTGCGCCCTTGTCAGCATTTTCCGGAAGGGAAAATGCCTCGATGATCGATCGTGCGGCGGCAAGGGCTGCCTTATCCGGTGAAAAGGCGTGATTTGCAGCACCGATCTGTGCGGGATGAATGAGCGTTTTGCCGTCAAAACCCATCCTTGAGCCCTGGTCGCATTCAAGCGTGAAACCCACCGCATCGGCAAAGTCATTATAGACGCCATCGATCACGTCCAGCTTTCCGGCTTTGGCACAAAGCACGATCTGCATCAGCCACGGGACGAGATAGGCGCGATTGCCATCCGTGCTCACACCGGTTTCCTTGGCTATATCGTTTGTCCCGACGACAAAGCAATCCAGACGCCCGGTGGATCGCAGACCCAGCTCGGCGATCTCGTCCGCATTGAGGATACCACGCGGTGTCTCGATCATCGCCCACAGCCGAATGTTTTCGGATGCATCGGTTTCCTCAAGTATTTCAGTCACGCCAGTCACGTCCTGCGGTGTTTCCACCTTGGGGAGAAGGATGGCGTCAGGCTTGCAGGCGCGCGCGGCGAGAAGATCCTCGGCGCCCCATTCGCTTGCAAGTGCATTGATGCGGATGATCCGTTCGGCCTTGCTTGCCGGATTCGCGCGAAAATAATTGCGCAATGCTTCGCGGGCATCGTCCTTGGCCTGCGGAGCGACGGCGTCCTCTAAATCAAAAATGACCGCATCTGCGTCAAGGCTCGCAATCTTGGCAAGAGCCTTGGCGTTCGAGGCGGGAACATAGAGAACCGAGCGGCGAGGGCGAAATGTTTTGCGCATGGCACTTTTTTGCATTGATCGACGGGGCAAGACAAGCGCAATCATGCGGCGTGGCCTGCCCCAATCTGCCACAGGGGGAAAGTCTTTGATTCGCCGTCAAGCTGGTGTAAAGCGAAGATACTCATGTTACCGAACACTACAGGCAGAGATCATGGACAAGTTTACCAAGCTCACCGGCGTTGCCGCACCGTTGCCGATCATCAATATCGACACGGATATGATCATTCCGAAGGACTACCTGAAGACGATCAAGCGCACCGGTCTTGGTACAGGGCTCTTTGCCGAAATGCGTTACAATGAAGACGGTTCGGAAAATCCGGATTTCGTCCTCAACAAGCCGGCCTATCGCAAGGCCCAGATTCTGGTGGCCGGCGACAATTTCGGCTGCGGCTCCAGCCGTGAGCATGCGCCGTGGGCATTGCTCGATTTCGGTATCCGTTGCGTCATCTCGACCAGCTTCGCCGATATTTTCTACAACAACTGCTTCAAGAACGGCATCCTGCCTATCCGCGTCAGCCATGAGGACCTGGACAAGCTGATGGATGATGCGCAGCGCGGCGCCAATGCAACGCTGACGATCGATCTGGAAGAGAAGACGATCAAGGGCCCGGATGGCGGCCAGATCAGTTTCGATCTTGATGAATTCCGCCGCTACTGCATGCTGAACGGTCTTGATGACATTGGCCTGACTATGGAAAAGGCGGCCAAGATCGACAGCTTCGAGGCGGCCAACGCCCAAAGGCATCCCTGGGCCTGAGTTCGGGCGCGGCAATTGCTTCAACGAAAAAGGGCGCAGAAACTGCGCCCTTTTCTATTTTTGCGGCATGCCGGGTTTCAGGCTGCGAGCTGCTTCGGCTGAATCAGCCCGCGCGCGACGAGAAGCTCGGCGATCTGGATGGTGTTGAGGGCCGCACCCTTGCGCAGATTGTCCGAAACAATCCAAAGCGACAGGCCATTCTCGACAGTGATGTCTTCGCGGATACGCGAAATATAGGTGGCGTCTTCGCCCGCTGCTTCATAGGGGGTGATGTAGCCGCCATCCTCGTGCCGGTCGATAACCAGGCAGCCCGGTGCATCCGATAGGATCTCGCGGGCTTCTTCAGCGCTCATCGGGCTTTCGAATTCGATATTCACGGCTTCGGAATGTCCAATGAAGACGGGTACGCGGACACACGTCGCCGTGAGCTTGATCTTGGGATCGAGCATCTTCTTGGTCTCGGCGACCATCTTCCACTCTTCCTTGGTGTAGCCGTCTTCCATGAAGACGTCGATGTGCGGGATGACGTTGAAAGCGATGCGCTTGGTGAACTTCTTGGCTTCCACCGGATCGGCAACGAACACCGCCCGTGACTGCTGGAACAGCTCATCCATGCCATCCTTGCCGGCGCCGGAAACCGACTGGTAGGTGGCGATCACAAGACGCTTGATTCTGGCCTTGTCATGTAGCGGCTTCAACGCCACCACAAGCTGTGCCGTGGAGCAGTTCGGGTTGGCAATGATGTTCTTCTTGGAGAAACCGACAATCGCGTCCGGATTTACTTCCGGCACGATCAGCGGAACGTTGGAATCGTAGCGCCAGGCGGAGGAATTGTCGATGACGACACAGCCCTGCGCCCCGATCTTCGGCGACCACTCCTTGGATATATTGCCACCAGCCGACATCAGGCAGATATCGGTATCGGAAAAATCATAGGTATCGAGGGCCTTGACCTTCAGCGTGCGGTCGCCAAAGGAGACTTCGGTGCCCTGGGACCGGCGTGAGGCGAGCGCCACGACTTCACTGACCGGAAAGCCGCGCTCTTCCAGTATTGTCAACATTTCGCGGCCCACATTGCCTGTGGCGCCTACAACCGCAACCTTGAAACTCATCTGTGTTATCTCCTGTCCCTCACCGCTCTTTGCGAAAAACCCGCTGGCCATTGCGGGTCTTTTCCCCCGGGCCGGACCCGGGAGGGGGCGAGCAGGCCAAGGGAAATCAGACCGTTTTGGTGGTCGTTTTGGCCGGCATTTTGGTGGAAAGAACAGACGCGCCTGCGCATCCGGCACGAATGCCGGAACCGCTCGTCAAAAAGTGTGCAGTTGATTCGCTGCTCACGGGGCGTCTCCTTAACCTGACATGCTTGTATCCGCTTTCCAAAAAGAGTCAATTGTCCATTCAAAAGAGAAGAATATGTCGCGTTACGCACAATTTTGAACTTTTGCCGTAAAATGCGGTCTTTGCTTTCGCGAATATTTGTTCAACACTTGAGCGGTGCATGGGGTGCATGACCTTTGGGGGGAGAGTTCCGGAGGACATTCACCGGCGTAAGGTCAGTCGAAGTCCCGCAGGACTTTGCCGTTGATTCATACGCAGTGACAAATCCGAGGGACGTGAGCGGTTGCTGAGCCGATCGAGTCCCGGCGTAAATGCTGTTTTCTGGGAGGAATGCAAATGGCGACCACTTCTGTGGCTGGTACTGCCAGCCGGGGTATGACGAGAGAGGAGAAGAAAGTTATCTTCGCTTCCTCACTCGGAACTGTTTTCGAATGGTATGATTTCTACTTGTACGGCTCATTAGCTGCCTTCATTGGTGCAGCGTTTTTCAGTGAATACCCTGAAGCGACGCGCAACATATTTGCGCTTCTGGCGTTTGCCGCGGGCTTTCTCGTCCGCCCCTTCGGCGCCCTGGTCTTCGGACGGATCGGCGATCTCGTCGGCCGCAAATATACCTTCCTGGTGACCATTCTGATCATGGGTCTGTCGACGTTTCTGGTCGGTATTCTTCCAGGATCAGGCAGCTGGGGCATTGCCGCACCGATCATCCTGATTGCGCTGCGCATGTTGCAGGGACTGGCTCTCGGCGGCGAATATGGCGGTGCTGCAACCTATGTGGCGGAACACGCGCCGAACAATCGTCGCGGTTATTACACGTCATGGATCCAGACGACCGCAACGCTCGGTCTGTTTCTGTCTCTGGTGGTTATCCTCATCGTCCAGAATTGGCTTGGCAAGGACGCATTTGCTGCCTGGGGCTGGCGCGTGCCTTTCATTCTCTCATTTGTTCTTCTGGGAATATCGGTGTGGATTCGGCTCTCGTTGAGTGAATCACCGGCTTTCAAGAAGATGAAAGAAGAAGGCAAGGGCTCCAAGGCACCGCTGTCAGAAGCTTTCGGTCAGTGGAAAAATGCCCGGATTGCGCTGCTCGCCCTGTTCGGCCTGACCGCCGGTCAGGCTGTTGTCTGGTATTCCGGCCAGTTCTATGCCCTGTTCTTCCTGCAGAACGTGCTGAAGGTGGATGGGCAGTCCGTCAATATCATGATTGCAATCGCGCTCCTGCTTGGCACGGGATTTTTTGTCTTCTTTGGCTGGCTCTCCGACAAGATCGGCCGCAAGCCGATCATCATGGCAGGTCTTGCCCTGGCAATCCTGACCTACTTCCCGCTGTTCAAGGCACTCACGCACGCTGCAAATCCGGCGCTGGCCCAGGCGGAGGCAACAGTCCGCGCTACGGTGACCGCGGCACCGGGCGACTGTACCTTCCAGTTCAACCCGGTTGGTACAGCCAAGTTCAACAATTCATGTGACATTGCGACAGCGTTCCTGTCCCGCAGTTCGGTGCCCTATGAAGTGGTTGCCGGTCCCGCCGGTCAGCCAGCCACTGTCAAAATCGGCGATACGGTCATTCCATCCTATGATGCCGTGGCCGCTGGTCCCGATGCTGCTGCCAAAAGCGCCGTGCTTACCCATGACCTGAACCTAGCGTTGCAGAAGGCCGGTTTCCCGCTTGTGCGGGCGCCTGCCAAGGTAGCCGATGTCAAACTTGACGGCTTCATCAAGGCCAATCCCGAATTGAACATCGATGCTGCCGCGGTTCGTGCCGGCGAAAAGGCGGTCACCCCGGTCGCTGATCTCGTCAAAGCAAAGCTGATCACCACGGAGCAGGCAGCCGGTGCCACGGAGATGGCGGTTTATACCATTTCCAATGGCGGTCTCTTCACCATGGTCGCTGACCCCAAGGCCGTTAACTGGCCGATGACCATCGCCATCCTGTTCGTTCTGGTGCTCTATGTGACGATGGTTTATGGCCCGATTGCCGCGATTCTGGTTGAGATGTTCCCGACCCGCATCCGGTATACCGGCATGTCATTGCCTTATCACATTGGCAATGGCTGGTTCGGTGGCCTGCTTCCGGCAACGGTCTTTGCGATGAGCGCCGCCAAGGGCGATATCTATTATGGCCTTTGGTACCCGATCGTTATTGCAGCCATGACGCTGGTGATCGGCCTGATCTTCGTTCGTGAAACCAAAAACGAGGATCTGCACGACATCAAGTAGTCGACGGCTCAATAAAAAGCCCGGCGCGATTCCTCGCGCCGGGCTTTTCTTTGTCCGTATGAGTGTGATCAGGCAGCGAGCGCCTTGAATTTGGCAAGGATCGCATCACCCATCTGGGTGGTACCAACCTTGGTGCTGCCTTCCGACATGATGTCGGCGGTGCGGATGCCGTCGCCAAGCACACTGGCAATCGCAGCTTCCAGCCGGTCCGCTTCTTCCACCATGTTGAATGAGTAGCGCAGGCACATGGCAAAGGAGGCGATCATTGCAATCGGATTGCCGGCGCCGGTTCCGGCGATATCGGGGGCCGACCCATGCACGGGTTCGTAGAGCGCCTTGCGGCTGCCTGTTTTGCCATCTGGCGCACCGAGTGAGGCTGAGGGCAGCATGCCGAGAGAACCGGTCAGCATGGCGGCAATATCGGAAAGCATGTCACCGAAGAGATTGTCCGTGACAATCACGTCGAACTGCTTGGGCCAGCGCACGAGCTGCATGCCGCCGGCATCGGCCAGCATGTGCTCGAGCTGAACATCGGAATAACGGGCTTTATGGGTTGCTGTAACGACCTCATTCCACAGCACACCCGATTTCATGACGTTGCGCTTTTCCATCGATGTAACCTTGTTCCGGCGCGTGCGGGCCAATTCAAAGGCGACGCCCGAAATACGCTCGATCTCATAGGTATCGTAGACCTGGGTATCGATGCCGCGCTTCTGGCCGTTGCCGAGGTCAATGATTTCCTTCGGTTCACCGAAATAGACACCGCCGGTCAATTCCCGCACGATCAGGATATCGAGACCTTCAACCACGTCTTTTTTGAGGGACGAGGAATCGGCCAGCGCGGGATAGCAGATGGCAGGGCGCAGGTTTGCAAACAGTTCCATGTCCTTGCGCAGACGCAGAAGACCGGCTTCCGGGCGAACGTCATAGGGAACGCTGTCCCACTTCGGTCCGCCGACGGCACCGAAGAGAACCGCGTCGGCGGCCATGGCCTTGGCCATGTCGGCATCTGAGATCGCCTTGCCATGGGCATCGTAAGCGGAACCGCCGACAAGGCCTTCTTCAAGTTCAAAGCCACTTTTCAGTTCAGCATTCATATAGGCGATAATCTTGCGAACTTCGGCCATTGCCTCAGGTCCGATGCCGTCGCCGGGAAGAAGAAGGAGCTTTTTCGATGCCATTTCGGGGAAACCTCTAGGAGTGTTTGAAAGGGATGGCGGTTCCTTAGCGCAAGTTCAGCAAAGATGGAAAGCTTTCTGCGAAATTTTCCGATAGCTGATACGCCCTGCAATGAATTGTGAAGCAGCGGTCAGCCCCCGCAACCCTCCGGTAATGTCGGTGCAATCTTCGCAGCCTAGTTGCCGCTCATGAATATTTTTGATGGGAATCTTCCACATGTCGACACGCAATGCTCGCAATTGCAAGCGGGCAATCGGAGCCGGTTTCGTACTGGCTGCAGCGGTTCTGGCCGGGTGTGCGTCCGATATCATGAAGAATTATATCGGGCAGCCGCTGGAATCCGTGGTTATCGACTACGGGCCGCCGACCGAAGTCCTCGATCTGGGGCCAGGCGAGCGCGCGTACCAGTGGCGCAAGATATCGACCAATGCCGTATCCGGCACATCCACTGGTGAAGTTCGCGATACAAGGCATGGCAGGCGATATATCGAAACGGAAACGCCAAGCTATGTCGAACAGAAGGAGTGTTTCTATACGTTCTATGCGCGGTCGTCGGGCGGCCGCTGGTATATCACCAACTTCCGTAAACCAAAACTGGAGTGTGAGTAAGCATCCTCGCCGGCGGCCGTGCCGAGTGAGTGACACTGCTTTTGCTTGCGATGCATGGTAGAGATTTGACCGCCACAATCGGTATTGCTGCCGACTTTCTACGAACGGAGAATTCAAATGCGCATCTTGCTGCTTGAGGACGAGCCGGAAATGGCTTCGGTCCTGAAGGCCGCGCTGGAGCGTCGCGATGTGGTCGTCGATCATGTATCGACATTGGCCGACGCCGAGGCCATGGCAAAATTTGGCCCTTATGATGCTGTCGTGCTGGACCGGCGATTACCTGATGGCGAAGGCCTCAGTCTGATCCCAAGACTGCGGGCGCTGCATGTCGATGCCCCGGTCATCGTGCTGACCGCCATGAGCAGCCTGAGTGATCGTGTTGCCGGGCTCGATGCGGGGGCCGACGATTACATGGTAAAGCCCTTTGCGACGGAAGAGCTGATGGCCCGGTTGCGGGCATTGCATCGGCGTCCGTTCACGCTGCGCGCGGAACAAACGGTTATCGGGCGCCTTACCTATGATTTTCGCCACCGGGAGGCGCTGATAGAAGATCAGCCGCTGGAGTTGCCGCGGCGCGAGCGATTGGTGCTTGAGACGCTGATCCGCCGCCCCGGCCGGACAGTTCTGCGCGCGACACTTGAGGAATCCGTCTATGCCATGGACGATGAAATCGGATCCAACGCGCTTGACGCGCATGTATCGCGGCTGAGACGCAAGCTGGAGGATGTGTCGGCAGGTGTCGAGATACGGGCTATACGCAATCTCGGCTATCTGTTACGGGCAATTGTATGAAGAAAACCCGCCCGCGCTCATTGCAATGGGTTCTGGTGCGCAGGCTCATTTTGCTGCAGGCGGCGACATTGCTTATCTTTATCGGCCTATTCACATTGGTGTTGTGGGTGGCCAATCCGCGGCTGCTCATCGACAATGAGGCGGCGGTTGCCATTCTGAAGAGCGCAATCGACAGGGATGCCGATGGCAAACTGATCGTTCATGAGACGGAAGAGCTAAAAACCTTTCTGCAGGAATTTCCAAAACTTTGGTACATAGCACGTGACACGAATGGTCAGGCTGTCCAACGTGGTGACGTTCCCGTCGGTTATGGCAATGATACCAGTGATCTCCTGAAAGCCGTGGATCATGCGACGCTCGGTTTTCGAGAGGGCGATCTGCGACCCGAGGCGGTGGTTTCGAAGATTGATACCAAGGCGGGACCGATACAGGTCATTACTTCAACCCGTGCATCGCGGGATGAGAACGAAGGGCTGGAAGTCAATATCGACATGCAGGTCGATATGGCGCGCAATCCGGATGGAACCACAGCCTGGATCAGGGTTATTCCTGTTCTGATCATCATCATCGTCGCACTGCTTCTGCCCATCATCATTGTCATGGGCGTAACAACGCTGGTGACAACGCCGGCGGTGGTGCGCCGATCTCTGGCCGGCCTGGTTGCCATCGCCAGCCAGGCCGGACGTATCGACATCAACAACCGCGCCATGCAACTGCCGATCGAACAGGTGCCGTCGGAAATCACACCGCTGGTCCAAGCCTTCAACCACGCGCTTGCACGCCTTGGCCAAGGATATGATCAGCACAATCGCTTCCTGACGGATGCAGCGCATGAGTTGCGAACTCCTATCGCGATTCTGCGTACACGCGCCGAGCTTCTGACAGAGGATCCGCAAAGCGCCCGTTTGCTGCAGGACATTGAGCGTCTCTCTCATCTGGCGCAGCAATTGCTCGACCGGCAATTGCTCGACCAGCCGGTGGGGCCGGGGGAAGTTGTCGATCTGGTCGAACTGACGGGGCAGATCGTGGCGGACTTCGCGCCATTGGCGATTGCCGCCGGTTATGATCTTTCATTCGAACCGGCACCCAAAAGCGTCCGCGCACAGGTCAATGCCCTGCAAATCGAACAAGCCGTGGCCAACCTTATCCGCAATGCCATCGAACATTGCGACGGGACGGGAACAATCACCGTACTGGTGGACAAAGCGGGTGGCATTGAGGTTCGCGATGAAGGACCGGGTATTCCCGAGGAAGAGCATGAACACGTGTTCGAGCCGTTTTATCGCTTGCGGCCGCGTTCCAGCGGTGCCGGTCTTGGTCTTAACCTGACGCGGCAGATTGCGCGGCTGCACGGCGGTCGCGTTGACATATTGACCGGGCCATGGCGCGGCGCCCGAATCCGCCTGCAATTGCCCCTTTACAAGTCGGCCTGAGACAATAGCCGGGCGGCTACTTCACCTCTTCAATGCTTTCAATCAGATTGTCCCGCATGACGATCAGTTCCGATCGCAGGGACTTTGCTTCGTCCATGGTGCAGCCGAAAGCCTTGCCCATGGCGACAGGTACTGCCTCAGCGCGTGCGCGCATTGCACGCCCGTCTGCGGTCAAGCCAATCAAGACCTGTCTTTCGTCCACCGTGTCACGGCGGCGTGTGATCAGACCAGCCGTTTCCAGGCGCTTAAGCAACGGCGTGAGCGTGCCCGAGTCCAGGCTGAGCTTCTCGCCGATTGCCTTGACGGTCTGGTTTTCCTCTTCCCAGAGGACAACCATGACAAGATATTGCGGATAAGTCAGGCCCAGCGCCGCGAGGCGGGGCTGATAGGCCCGCGTCACCGCATTGGCCGTGGAATAGATGGCAAAGCACAGGAAGTTCTCCAGGCTAAGGAGGGATTCCTGATCGTTTAAACCTGTCTTCTCCATCGTCATCACTCCATTTGTATTCCCGCTTACAATACACAAAGCAATTAAATTGCGCATCATTTAATTTTTCATAACTTATGCATAATTTCATATTGCGTACAATTTAATTGTGTGCAACTTAATATGCATCGAACAACCCAACTCAACCAAAGGAGCCTACGATGAGCATTCTCTACACAACCAAAGCGACAGCAACGGGCGGACGTGACGGCACTGCATCGAGTGAAGATGGCCGCCTGAAGGTGACGCTATCGACACCGAAGGAACTGGGCGGTAACGGCGCCGAAGGCACCAATCCGGAGCAGCTCTTTGCTGCGGGCTATTCCGCCTGCTTTATCGGCGCAATGAAGTTTGTTGCCGCGCAGAAGAAGGTCAAGCTCGCCGATGACACATCGGTCACGGCAACCGTGGGTATCGGTCCGCGCGACGATGGCAAGGGTTTTGGCCTTGATGTGGCTCTGGCCGTATCGCTGCCGGGGATCGAGGCAGCCACCGCCCGTGAGATCGTTGATGGTGCCCATATCGTTTGTCCCTATTCCGAAGCCACCCGCAGCAATCTGAAGGTCCGTATCTCGATCAATTAAGACGCCGCAGGCGTTGGCAGAGGAATGAAGACCATGAGCAAGACCGGACTGACATCACGCCGTTCCTTCCTGACAGCGACGGCGGCTCTCGTCGCGGCTGTCAGCCTCAAGGTCGGCGACGCAGACGCAGCAGACAAGATCAGCAAAACCAAATCCAAGGAAGCCGCGAAAGGGCACAAGACCATGAGCACGTTTATCACCAAGGATGGAACCGAGATTTATTTCAAGGACTGGGGCAAGGGACAGCCCGTCGTATTCAGTCATGGCTGGCCGCTCAATGCCGATGCCTGGGAAGACCAGATGGTCTTCCTCGCCTCCAATGGCTACCGCGCCATTGCCCATGACCGGCGCGGCCACGGCCGTTCCAGTCAGCCTTGGAACGGCAATGACATGGACACTTATGCGGATGATCTGGCTGAGCTCTTCGAGAAGCTTGATCTGAAGGACGCCATCATGGTCGGTCATTCCACGGGCGGTGGTGAAGTCGCGCGCTATATCGGCCGCCACGGCACCAAGCGTGTTGCCAAGGCCGTACTGGTTGGGGCCGTTCCGCCGTTGATGCTGAAGACCGCCGCCAATCCCGGGGGTCTGCCAATGGAAGTGTTCGATGGCATTCGCGCCGGTGTGACTGCGGACCGCTCGCAGTTCTTCAAGGATCTGACAGCGCCGTTTTACGGAGCCAATCGTCCCGGCGCCAAGGTCTCGCAGGGTGTACGCGATGCCTTCTGGGCTCAGGGTATGCAGGGTGGTTTGAAGAACGAACTCGATTGCATCAAGGCATTTTCGGAGACTGATTTCACCGAAGATCTGAAGAAGTTCGACGTTCCGACCCTGTTCGTCCACGGCGACGATGATCAGATTGTGCCGATCGATGACTCGGCCAAAATCGCCACGACACTGGTCAAGGGCTCGAAGCTTACGATTTATCCGGGCGCTCCGCATGGTCTTGCAACCACCCACAAGGATCAGCTTAACAAGGATCTGTTGGCTTTCGCCAAGGCATGATCCGCTGACATGAAAAACCCGCCGTGTTTTCAGCGCGGCGGGCTTTTACTTGGATCAGGCAAGACCGCGCTTCTCGATCATCGCATCGGGTGTTGGCATCTTGCCGCGGAAAGCCTTGTAGAGCTCTTCCGGGTCGCGGCTACCGCCAGCCGAATAGATATATTGCTTGAGCTTCTTGGCGAGGTCGGTATTGAACACGTCGCCGGTTTCCTCGAATGCCTTGAACGCATCGGCATCCAGCACTTCCGACCACATGTAGGAATAATACCCGGCGGAATAGCCGTCGCCGGAGAAGACGTGCGTAAAGTGCGGCGTGCGATGACGCATGATGATCGCGTCGGGCATGGACAGACTTTTCAGCGTGTCAGCCTCGAACTGGATCGGGTCGGTTGGCGGTGTGCCGTCCGCATGGAAAGCCATGTCGACCAGTGCTGACGAGGTGAATTCTACCGTGTTGAACCCGGCATTGAAGGTGTTGGCAGCCAGCACCTTGTCGAGGAGCGCTTTGGGCATCGCCTCGCCAGTGCGGTAGTGGACCGCATATTTTTCCAGAACTGCGGGTACCGTCAGCCAATGTTCGTAGAGCTGCGAAGGCAGTTCGACAAAGTCGCGCGAAACCGATGTGCCCGACACGGCCGGCCACGTCACGTCGGACAATAGGCCGTGCAAAGCATGGCCGAACTCGTGGAAGAGGGTGCGTGCACCATCCAACGAAAGAAGCGCGGGCTCACCCTTCGGCGGTTTGGCGAAATTCATGACGTTGTAGATGATCGGCGTCTGGCCGTCGTCGAGCTTGTGCTGCGATTGCAATGCGCTCATCCAGGCGCCGGAACGCTTGGATTGGCGGTTGAAATAATCGCCCAGAAAAACACCGCGGCGGCTGCCATCCGGATTCTGGACCTCCCACACCCGCACATCGGGATGCCAGGTCGCAATGCCGGTCTTCTCTTCAAAGCGGATGCCAAAGAGTCGGGTTGCCACGTCGAAACAAGCTTCGATGATCTTTTCCAGCTGCAGGTATGGTTTCAGTTCCGCCTCGTCGAATGCAAAGCGCTCATTGCGCAGTTTCTCTGCGTAGAACCGCCAATCCCATGGAGCAACCTTGTGGTTGCTCCCCTCGGCGGCGATCAGGCGTTCCAGATCAATCTCTTCTTCGGCAGCGCGGTTGCGCGCCTTGTCCCACACCGGTTCGAGCAGGTCCATAACGGCCTTCGGTGTCTTGGCCATGGTGTCGTCAAGTTTGTAGGCGGCAAAACTGTGATAACCGAGCAGCTTGGCCTTTTCTGCACGCAGCGCCACCATCTCGGCAACAATTGCACGGTTGTCGCTTGCTCCGCCGTTCTCGCCGCGCGCGGCCCAGGCACGAAATGCCTTTTCCCGCAGGCCGCGGTCTTCAGAGAAGGACAGGAAAGGTTCAATGATCGAACGCGAAAGGGTAACCGCCCAGGCGTCCGGCCGATCCCGTTCCTCGGCAGCACCGCGCATGGCAGCACGCACGAAGTCCGGCAGGCCTTTCATTTGCGCTTCATCGGTGATGAAAAGCGCCCAGTCGGCTTCATCCTTCAGGACATTCTGACCAAACTGTGCGCCAAATCCCGCAAGCTTCTCATTGATGTCTGCAAGACGTGCTTTGCCTTGCTCATCCAGCCGCGCGCCGCTGCGTACGAAGCCCTTCCATGTCTTCTCAAGAACGCGATCCGTTTCGGCGTCAAGGCCGAGGAAATCGCGTTGTTCGTAGAGCGAGTCAATACGGGCAAACAGCTGCGGGTTCATCATGATGGACGAATAGTGACGGGACATCTTGGGCGCGATGACGCGCTCCAACGCCTGTATGGTGTCGTTGGTATTGGCCCCGGCCCGCATCCAGAAAATGGAAGAGACGCGGTTGAGACCTTCGCCGGATAGCTGCAAGGCCTTCAGCGTATTGTCGATGGTCGGTGCCTCGTGATGGTTGATGATCGCGTCAACATCGGCAAGATCGGCCGCAAGTGCCGCATCGAAGGCCGGGGCAAAATCGTCGTCGGTGAAGGCAGTAAAGTCGGGAAGTCCGAGCGGTCCGGTCCAGTCCGTCAGTGCGGGATTGATGGCTGGTTTCTGTGAGGACATGGGAAGGCTCCGTCATGGCTGATGAACTCTGACTTTAACATCTAAGCTCGCAACTGGGGGATCACAAGTCGGCAGGTACAGAAAGCGCGGCACGAAAGTATATCAAACGGTCAGCCAACAAAAAAACGGGGCTTGCGCCCCGTTCTCAGTCGATATTTGCCGGATCAGCTGTTGCGCTTACGGGCAGCCAGCGTGCGCAGGCGCAGGGCGTTGAGGCGGATAAAGCCCGCCGCGTCCTTCTGATCATAGGCGCCGCGATCATCCTCGAAAGTCACGAGCGCATCGGAATAAAGTGACTTCTTCGACTTGCGGCCGGATATCATGACATTGCCCTTGTACAGCTTCAGGCGCACGACGCCCTCCACATCTTCCTGGCTCTTGTCAATCATGGCCTGCAGCATTTCGCGTTCCGGCGAATACCAGAAGCCATTATAGATCAGCTCCGCATAGCGTGGCATGAACTCATCCTTGAGGTGCGCCGCACCGCGATCCAGTGTGATCGACTCCATGGCGCGATGGGCAGCGAGAAGGATCGTGCCGCCGGGGGTTTCGTAAACGCCGCGTGATTTCATGCCAACGAAACGGTTCTCGACCAGATCAAGGCGACCGATACCGTTGTCGCGGCCGAGATCGTTGAGTGTCTTCAGCAATGTTGCCGGAGAAAGCGGTTTGCCATCGATAGCGACGGCGTCGCCCTTCTCGAAGGCAATTTCGATTTCCGTGACCTTGTCGGGCGCTTCCATCGGTGAAATCGTGCGCTGATGCACGTATTCCGGCGCTTCCTGCCACGGATCTTCCAGAACCTTGCCTTCGGATGAGGAGTGCAGCAGGTTTGCATCGACGGAGAAGGGGGCTTCGCCGAGCTTGTCCTTGGCGATCGGAATCTGATGTTCGCGGGCAAATTCCAAAAGATCGGTGCGTGACTTGAATGTCCAGTCGCGCCACGGGGCGATAACCTTGATATCAGGATTCAGCGCATAGGCGGAGAGCTCGAAACGAACCTGGTCATTGCCCTTGCCGGTCGCCCCATGAGCGATGGCATCGGCTCCGGTGCGGGCGGCAATCTCAACGAGATGCTTCGAAATCAGCGGCCGTGCAATGGACGTGCCGAGCAAATAGACGCCTTCATAGACGGCATTGGCACGGAACATCGGGAACACGAAGTCGCGCACGAATTCTTCACGCACATCTTCGATATAGATTTCCTTGATGCCGAGCATTTCGGCTTTCTTGCGCGCTGGTTCCAGCTCTTCGCCCTGGCCGAGATCGGCAGTGAAGGTAACGACTTCCGCACCCAGTTCCGTTTGCAACCATTTGAGGATAATCGATGTATCGAGACCGCCGGAATAGGCCAGCACGACTTTCTTGACGTCTTTCCACTTGTTCATTCTGTTTCCCTGACCGCTGTGCAGTCTCGCTGTCGTTTGGTGAAGATGGAGGTTCTTTTATCAGGTGAGGGGATGTTGGCAAGATCGGCTTTGGCTGCAGCGGACCTGTACGGGGAAATCAGCTGCGGATAGCCACGTAACCGTGCTCACCATATCGCTCGCGGGCCTCCTGCAACGTGCCCGTTTTCAGCGCGGAAAGGAAATCCTGTATGTGAATGCGCCGCCAGCCGGCTGTAACCTCTTCCACGGCAAAACCTCGTTGTGCCAATGCATCTGCAATGTGCTTGTCGGTCGAAAGAACGACTTTCACGCCGGGATCAATCTCTGCAGGCGGAAACACGGTCCTTTGCCTGAATTGTGCATCAAAATTGGCGTGAAGCCGGATTTTCGCAGCGTCCAGCACGGGTCCGACGAAGAGGACTTGGTTCTCCTGGAGATGCAATGTGTTGATCCTGGCCGCGAGAGGCTTGCCGATGTCCGGTACAAGCAGAGCCTTTGCAACGGGGGTAACGGCTAATGTGCTGACCATGGCAAGCACGGCGGCGGAGGCTGCCAGACCATGCATTTTCAGGCCGGCGTTAACGACCCACAGCGTCGTCATGACGCCTGCGATCCCGGCTGCCAATCCTGCCACATATAGTGGCGACAACAATTGTATCCCGACCAAGAATACGCCGGCGATAGGGATGGCTGCAAACAGGATGATGATGCGCAATACCCGCCGAACCAATTTTTCGAAGCGGGAATCTGTCACTTCCTGAAACCCGCAGGCGAGAAGCACGCAAAGCAGCGGTATAACGGGAATGACGTAACGGTGAGAGGGAAGGCTATTGAGGGAAAAAATAATCGAAACGGCAATGATCCAGCCGAGGAAGAAGGGGGCTATGCCGTTGAGTGAATCCCTCTCCAGTCTCAGTCCCGCTTTCCGCGCGCCATAGAAAAGCAACCCCAGCCAGACAAATGTCGGACCGATGAGGCCGGCGAAGCTGTGGATCAATCCCATGGCGATGATATCCGGATTGACATTGATCTTGTCTGAAATCTGGTCGGCAACGAAATCGGCCGAAAGCATGCTTGGTGTGTGCAGAGACTGATAGATGAACCAGATGCCGACGATGCCGAGGCACACGGCGATTGTCAGGGGCTGCCACAGGCGCTGGCTGCGCCGGCGTAGCGCCGGCACCGTCATGCAGTAGAGCAGGATATAGCCGAGCATTGCCACGGGAAGGAGGCCCTTGGCCAGAATAGCCAATCCCGTACCGGCATAGGCAAGAATGCCGTAGACGTGGTGATGGTCATCACGGAAGAGAAGGCCGACAAAGCCGAGCATGCCGATGAGCATGAACATGGTCAGGGGCATGTCAGGAATGGCGTTGACACAGGCGCGCAGGAAGACGGCATTCGTTGCCAGAAGCGAAGCTGCAAGCAATGCCGTTCGGTCATTGCGCGTGATAGTGCGGGCCAGGCAGAACGTGATCAGCAGCGTGGCCGCCCCGGCTATCAGCCACAGGAAGCGCGATCCGAGCACGGAGATCCCGAAGATTTTCATGCCGGCTGCGCTCATCCAGTATGTGAGGGGCGGCTTTTTCAGCCGGACATCGCCCTCCGCCGTATGCGGTGTCAGGTAATCGCCCGTGTGCAGCATGATGACAGCACCATTGGAGTAATGGCGTTCGTCGGGAAAATGCGTGATGAGGTTGCTGGCAAGCGGGAGAAGGCTCACGATCAGGGCCAAGGCCAACATGAGAACAAAGCGCCGGCTTGCAGCTGAATCCACCGCGTCGTCCGAAATGCTCAGGCTTGGATTCTTCTGAAGCATCGTCTGATTGTCGCGCTTGTTGTTGTCCCCTCAGTTTTAATAACCCGAACGAACAGTAGCGCCAATAAAAATTTATGTCTTCAACAGGGGACGTACTATGCGGTTTCAGCGGTTACTTGATTCTCTGTTTGGATGTGCCACGCCAATGCCCCGTCCACGACTCGCAAATCGTGGTCAGCACGCAGAAAACAATCACGGTTGAAAGAGACCCAAGGACGACGTCGGAGAGATAGTGCCGGCCAAAAGCAACGCGAAGGAAATCGGTGGTTATGATGATAGCAGCGATGGGCCACATGAGCTTTTTCCTTGTCTGATGGGGCCACAAGGGCAAAAGGCAGACAAGCCAAGCTATCCCGGCAGCTTCCCCGGAAATAAAGGAGCAATTGTGCTGGCAGACGTGCGACCATTCAGCCGCCGCCACGAAGGGCTGCTCCCCGCCGAAAAGCCATGTGTTCGCGGGCCGCGGACGTCCGATGAATTCCTTCATGAACGCGTTGACCAACAGACCGGGGCCGATGGCCAGCGTAAGAAGCGATACGATTGATATGCGAATGCGCTCGTGATTCCAGCGGAGACCGGAGGCAACATCGCGCAGCGCGATGGTGACGACCACGGAAGCGGCCACGATGGGCAGGGCATAGAAGACACGCCGCAGTGTCTTGAAAAGCGGCACCGATGCGGCAGGAAAATCCCCGCAAATTTTTGCGGTCGCAGTGGCGATGCAGTCAGAGCTCAGGAAGAAAAACGACGAAACGGCCTTGTCGATCTCAGGCGCGCGGTTAAACAGGATGGCCAGGGCCGCCCACACGAGGATAAGGCTGATCGCAAGGGCTGGCTGGCTCCAAACGCCGAAGCCATAGAGCGCTTTACCGCATGAAGCAGATGTTGTTCGGTAATAGACCATGCGGCTCTCAAAGGCTGAAAAACTTGCCTGTTCTGGCTTGCGATGATTGCAGTGTCATTACAGAGCATATTTTTCCAGTGACTGCAGAAAAGTATTTAATTAAGGCCGCGCAATGTCAGTATTTTGATGTCTTAAATGCAAATAGCGGCCATTGGGCCGCCATGGGTATGGAAAATCCGTGCCTCAGATAGGGCGTGAATGCCGCCTTAGCGGGTAGCTACCATGAAAAGCCGCGGGAAAGGCAGCAAAACCGTGCCGTCAGGCAGCGCCGGATAAGCTTCCGCAACCGCGTCCGTATACCGTTTGAGATAGGACGCCCGTTCGGTTTCATTGAGCGGGTCCAGATATGGCCGCAGGCCCGTTCCTTTAAACCATTCGACCACGGCTGCAGCTCCTCCGGCAAGCGGGTGGTGGTAAGTGGTTTGCCAGATATCAACCCTGGACGCTATCGGCCGCAGGATTCGGTAATACCACTCCGCGCTCTGCCGCGGCGACCTTTGCCCCGCTGATTTCGCCAGTTTGGCCGCCCATGGGCCGTCAGCGGCTATTTCCCGCATCAGACGGTGTGTGGGTTCATCCAGATTGTTCGGAATCTGGATTGCGAGGCTGCCGTCCACGGCCAGTTTGCTGACAAGGGCTGGCAACAGGGTGGCGTGGTCCGGAAGCCATTGCAGCACCGCATTGGCAAGAATGACATCATAGGGTCCCTGTGCATCCCATCGTGCGATATCAGCGACGTCGAAGCGGATTTCAGGAAGCCGTTTGCGGGCTGCTTTGACCATATCCTCGGAGCTGTCCATTCCCGTTGCAACTGCCCTGGGAAAACGGGCAATGAGGACTTCCGTGGAATTGCCGGGACCGCAACCGATATCAATCACGGATCGGGCGTATACGCCGGGTACCGCCGCCAGGAGATCGCGGACTGGACGTGTCCGCTCATCTTCAAATTTCACATATTGTTCGGCTGACCAGCTCACAACGGGTTTCCTTTTTGTTGCCCGCCGGATAGGCGGGACGATAGGGGCAAGTCATGGCGCATCGCTTGGCCCCAAAGCAGTGCATTGGCAGAATAGGCTTTCTGCCTTATGATTTCCAATGCATGCTTTTTACAATTTCAATACTTTCAAGGTATGGTGATGATTGATCTGCGGCGTCTTCGCGCTTTTGTTGTCTTGGCAGAGGAAGGCCATGTGACGCGGGCTGCCGAGCGGTTGGGTATACAGCAACCGCCGCTGACGCGGCTCCTGCAGGGGCTGGAGGCGGAACTGGGTGTAATCCTGATGCACCGCATGCCGCGCGGCGTTCGTCCCACCGAGGCCGGAAAAGTGCTGCTTGATGAAGCCAAGATCATTCTGGAGCGCGCCAATGGTGTTGCCGATATGGTTCACCGGGCGGCACGCGGCGAACAGGGCCGTCTGGCCATCGGCTTCACCAGCTCTGCTGCCCTGCATCCTTTCGTGCCGAAAGCGTTGCGGGCTTTTCATGAAAGCCTGCCGAAACTTTCCGTCGTGCTGGAAGAAGCCGGCACGGCTGAGTTGGTGGATGCGCTCATGCATGAACGGCTCGACGCAGCCTTCATTCGCTCTCCCGTAGGACGCACGCCGGGCCTGCGGATCGATGCCGTGCTGGAGGAACCGATGCTCGTCGCGCTGCCGATGGGGCATAGGCTGGCGCGGGATACTGCCTCGCGGCTGCTGCTGACAGAATTGGCCACCGAACCCTTCATTCTCTATCGCCGCACCGCAGGGCCAGGCCTCTATGACACCATTCTGACCGCATGCCGGGAGGCGGGGTTCAGCCCGGCTGTCGCGCAGGAGGCACCGCGCTTGACCGCAACGCTGAGCCTGGTGGCTGCAGGATTCGGTATTTCCCTCGTGCCTGCATCGATGCGGCGCCTTGGCGGCGACGATATCGCCTACCGGGCGGTTGCGGGCAGTTCCAAACTGATAGCCCCGTTGCTTCTGGCCATGCGGCAGACGCATCCGGCACCGGCCCTCGCGCAATTTCGCGGTCTCGTGCAGCGCATGACAGCAGAAATGCGCGCAGCGAATCTGGCTGATGCCGCGGCGGATCGGGGAAATCGCTAGACCCCTCAGAATCGGGTGGCCAAAAGGACGGTTCCGCGTTAGCTTCCCCCAGTTTTTCGACGGAGCCTCCCATGACCTTCATTCCCGAATGGCCGATTATCCTGCAGTTCGCGATTGCAACCTTTGTTCTTTCGATCACTCCGGGTCCCGATATGACGCTTTTCGTGGGGCGGGCTCTTTCCGAGGGAAAAGTGGCCGGGTTTGCGTGTCTGTCCGGTGCCAATTGCGGAATTGTGGTGCATACAACAATGGTCGCACTCGGCCTTTCCGCGTTGATTATCGCATCGCCATCCGCATTCCTTGCGCTGAAAGTCGTTGGTGCGGGTTATCTCGTGTGGCTCGCCTTTCAGGCTATCCGCAAGGGATCAGCCTTTTCTCCAGAGAAGAAGAGCGGCCAGTCGCACACATTGTTCCAGAATTGGCTGACGGGGATCGGCATCAATCTGCTCAACCCCAAGATCATCCTGTTCTTCATGACGTTTCTGCCGCAGTTCGTGTCGGCAAGCGATCCGCATGCGCCGGGCAAGCTTTTCTTCCTTGGCCTGCTGTTCATCCCGTTGTCTTTGCCGGTGGTAACGCCGATGATTCTTGCAGCTGACCGGTTTGCCGGTCTTCTCAAGAAGAACCCGACGGTTACGCGGGTGACCGATTGGCTGTTTGCCGGGGTGTTTTCGGCCTTTGCGACAAAAATCCTGATGGCTCAGGCGAAGTAGGCGCCTCTATGCGGTGGGGCCACCGGAGCGCGGGGGCATCACCAGCCCGGCGCTTCGCCCGGAAACAAGCCAATAGACAAAGCCCCCGACAACGCCGGTGGCGAGGATGGCCGCGAATGTGTCGATGTCTTCGGTCTGTGGCCGCCACTTCCAGACGATGATGACAACGGCGGTCGCTGCACCGCCAAGGGCGTAGAACAACAAGTCCCGCCATGCGGTCAGTTCTGCAAACAAGATGAGGATACAGGCGGGAATGAAGACGCTGTAGCCAATCATCGTGGCAAAGATCGGAACCGTGGAATACAGGAATGGGCCTTCGCTTCCGATGGCTTCCGTGCTGCCGAGCCAGAGAAGGTTGAGAAACAACGATGCGGCGAAGGTCGCGCAAACGAAACCGAAAACGATCAGGGCAAAGCGGAAGATATAGAAGGCGATCTGGCTCAATCTTCACCGTGCCCGGCGATCATGGCAGCCTCAAATGCCAAACGCTCTGTCTTCTTCATTCGTTCCGATTCCGACTTCAGCTGACCGCATGCCGCCAGAATATCGCGGCCTCGGGGGGTGCGGATGGGTGAAGCATAACCGGCATTGTTGACGTAGTCAGCGAATTTCTCGATCTGCTCCCATTCCGAGCACTGGTAATTGACGCCAGGCCAGGGGTTGAAGGGAATGAGATTGATCTTGGCGGGAATGCCTTTCAGCATGCGCACCAGTTCCTTGGCATCAGCCAGCGAGTCGTTCACACCCCTGAGCATCACATATTCGAAAGTAATGCGCTTGGAGTTGGACAGGCTTGGATAGGCCCGGCAGGCATCCAACAGTTCCTTGAGCGGATATTTCTTGTTGATCGGCACCAGCATATCGCGCAGGTCATCGTTTACCGCATGCAGGGAAATGGCAAGCATGACGCCGATTTCCTCACCGGTGCGGTAAATCTCCGGCACGACGCCCGATGTCGACAGCGTGATACGCCGCTTCGACAGCGACAGGCCGTCACCGTCGGACGCAATCAGCAGTGCCTTCTTGACGTTCTCGAAATTGTAGAGCGGTTCGCCCATGCCCATCATGACGATATTGGAGACCTTGCGGCCTTCGGCGGGAACAATGGCACCGTCCGGTGTGTTGCGATCCGGAAAATCGCCGAGCCGGTCACGGGCAATCAGCAACTGCGAGAGAATTTCTTCCGCCGTCAGGTTGCGCACCAGTTTCTGGGTGCCCGTATGGCAGAAGGAGCATGTGAGCGTGCAGCCGACCTGGCTGGAAATGCACAGCGTGCCGCGGCCTTCCTCGGGAATATAAACGGTTTCGATCTCCACCGGCCGGCCGGCACCGCGCGGCGGAAAGCGAAAAAGCCATTTGCGCGTGCCGTCAGTGGAAATCTGTTCCTCGACGATTTCTGGCCGGGCAATGGTGAAATGCCGGTCGAGGAGCTCGCGCATATCGCGGGAAATGTTGAGCATATCGGCGAAATCCGACACACCGCGGACATAGAGCCAGTGCCAGAGCTGGGCGACGCGCATCTTGACCTGACGCTCGGCTACGCCGATTTCGGCCAAAGCCTCGCCCATCTCGGCACGGGACAGGCCGATCAGTGTCGGCTTGCCATTCATGGCGGCAAGCATGGCATCACGGGATTTCTCCCGGGCGAAGGACTGTGTCTCAGGCAAAACGGACATTGGGTTTTCTAACGTTCTCTAGTGAAGCGCGGCTCATATCATGTTCTGGCCGTTCCGTCACCTCCACAAGCAAAAAGGCCGGACACGTGCTGTCCGGCCTCTGCAAAAGAAGAAGATTCAGGCGGTTTACTTGCAGGTGGCGATGGCTTTGAGCGCCGCCGATACGCCCTTGAGCGAATAGGTGTAGCTGGTCTTTGTCCCGCGCTTGGAAACCGCGGCGATGGACATGGTATGGCCGGTGCGCAGCGCCGCCACAAGCTGCGGCTCTTCCGCCGCGTTTTCCATCCAGCCATGACTGCCATTGGTGAACATGGAGAAGCTGCGTGAATCGATGGTGACGGTCACTTTCGAATTGACCTGAAGGTCGTACCCAGCCTTGAATTGCGGTTCGAAGCTGACGTTCTGGCCGGGCTTCTGGCTGACCATGAAGAAGTTGTCGCCGTGGTCAATCTTTGCGGGCTGCTTGTCGACCGGTACGGACAGGACATAGCAAACCTTGCCCTTGCCCTGCTGGTAGCTATAGGCGCCCCATGCGTTGAACTGGCTGATCTGACTTGGGGTCTGGGCAAGAGCCGTCCCTGTCAGCCCAAGCATGAGCACAGAGGTCGCTGCGATTGATTTTCCAAACATGTTACCTACCAGTTTTTATCGTTCATTTCATAACTGACGAACCGGCAAGAGCCGCCAGGCCCCACTGTCCAGTTCGCTTTCTCTTAATTTGACTTAATCTGGGTTACCAAACGGTGAAGACGGGGTCAAAAAAGCGATTTTGTCAGCGAGAAGATCACGTTGTCCGCGCAAAATCCCACGGTGGCACTCCAGCGGAATAAAAGCGGCGACACTTTGACAATTCATCCCATCACGCGGATGTGATGCAAAAACGGCTGGTAACGGTTCCGGATTCTCCAGACTTACCGCCCACTACCCTAGTTGTCCTTGTCCAGGTTCTCGATTGCTTTCTTTGCCGCCTCACGATGCGCTGGTGTCACATGGTTGCGAATGGCATTCAGTGCAGCCATCAGCACCGCAGCGTCGTCGGTAAAGCCAAGGCCCACAATGAAATCGGGAATGATGTCGAACGGCATGACAAAGTAGGCAAGCGCAGCAAGAAGCGTACCGCGAACCCATGTCGGAGTTGCAGGGTCCAAGGCACAGTAATACCCGGCAATCACCTCGTCGAGAAAGGGGATGGACTTGGCGGCCTTGCGCGCAGTTTTCCAGAACCGGGCGCGCACCGTTTCTTCGCGGGCACGCTGTTCATACGTGCTGCCCGGCCGCAGAATTTCACCAATCTTGACGTCGTCCATTCCTCTTCCTTCAGGTCTGTTCAGGAGACAACATGGGAAGACACGCCTGTTGCTGCAAGAGTTTTGTCGATATTATCGTCAAAGGGCAGCGAAACGGTCCATCGCCCGGGCCATTGTGACATCAAGTTCGGTGATGCCATCGGCGTCGTGGGTGGCAAGAGTGACGTCAACGCGATCGTAGACGTTGAACCATTCGGGATGATGGTCCATCTTTTCGGCGATAAGGGCCACACGGGCCATAAAGCCGAATGCCGCGTTGAAATCCTTGAATTTGAATGATTTGTTGATTGCCTCGCGGTCACCGGTCCTGGACCAGCCGGTCAGTTCCTGCAATGCCTTGTCGAGTTCGCTGGGATTTAACCGGTTGCGCGCCATGCTGTGTTTCCTCATATACGGTCATTGCTTTGCTTCCAACCATAGTGCAACGGCCCATGAAAACCCATCCACTTCGCTCTGTCCTTTTTGTCTGTCTGGGCAATATCTGCCGGTCGCCGCTGGCGGAAGGTGTGTTCCGGTCGGTCCTTGCAGCAGAAGGAAAAGACCGGGGCATCCATATCGATTCCGCCGGAACCAATGGCTATCACACGGGCGAGGCGCCCGATGAGCGCTCCATCCTGGCGGCCAGGCAACACGGGATCGATATCTCAGACCAGCGTTGCCGGCAGCTCAAGGCGGAGGATTTCGTGAGTTTTGATCTGATCCTTGGCATGGACCGCGCCAACGTCGCCGCCATCCAAGACCGGCGACCGGCCAATGCGACCGCCGAGACCGGGCTCTTCAGTGAAATCGCACTTGGCGAAGCCAGTCAGATACCCGATCCCTATTGCGGCACCCAGGCCGATTTCGAGCGGGTTTATCGGATGGTCCTCAAGGCCTCCAAAGGCCTCTCGAAGCGCTTCTGATAGGTGCGTGCCGATTCCAGCGGCCATGCTTCCTCGACGATGTAAGGGCCGCCGCCGACGGAATCGCGTGATGACATCAGGACAAAGCGCCCGATGGTGAAGGGCATGGTGGAAAAGTTGCCGCGCGAGGCGAGATAATGCGCCACTTCTTCGTTGCGGGCATTGCGCAAGCGCGCCAGCGTGACATGCGGCGTGAATTTCCGCGGATCGGCCGGCAGCATCAACCGCTGGCAAATACGCTCGATTTCCGCATGCAACGCCTGAATATCAGGGGAGGGCGAAACGGCGGCAAATACGCTGTGGGGTTTCTTGGACCCGAATGCGTTGACGCCCGAAAGCTGCAGGGTGAATTCCGGCCGCCTTATCCGATCAAGCGCGTTGGCGACCTCGTCGGCCACATGGCCTTCGACATCACCGATGAAGCGCAGCGTGATGTGATAGTTTTCAACATCGATCCATCGGGCACCTGGCAAACCACCGCGCAGGAGCGACAGTGAGAGAGCGGCGTCCCTCGGGATCTCGAGGGCAGTAAAGAGACGCGGCATAAGGCATCCTCCCCGAATCGAGTTGTAACCTCAGGGAATCATTGAATGAGTCCAAGAGCAAGGCACAATTTCACATTCTTTTGCGCCGCGACAAATAAGACACGCAAGATGTGGTGTGAAGATGACAACAATGTGGATAGCTTGCCCTTGAGGTTAAGGGCATCGGGATGATCAAATAGGCCCTGGGCCTGTCTTGCCCAAGGGCTCTACAGAGAAAGCCTCACTGCTCGGTGTCGGATGTGTCCGAGGTAACCGTTGGCTGTTTGATGGTCTTCTGCATGATGGGAAGGAACCCCTTCACCATGACCGCAACGCCTTGGGTGGTCGGGTGCATTCCATCCGCCTGCAGCAGCGAGGCCTGTGTCGCAATACCCTCCATGAAGAACGGATAAAGCGGAACATCGTATTTCTTGGCGAGATCCGGGAAGATCGCGTTGAATTTCTCTTCGTAGTCGCCGCCCATGTTCGGTGGGGCGAGCATTCCGGCGAGTATCACCTGAATTTTGCGCTTCTGCAGCTTCTCGATCATCTCGGCCAGGTTCTTTTCGCTGATCTCCGGCGAGATGCCGCGCAATGCGTCATTGGCACCCAGCTCGAGGATGACGAGATCGGTGCCATCAGGGACGGACCAATCAAGGCGTGCAAGGCCCCCGGTCGTGGTATCTCCGGCGACACCGGCATTGGCGATCGAAATCTCGACGCCCTTGTCTTTCAAGGACTTTTCCAGCTGTGCGGTGAAGGAATCCTGTACGGGAAGCTCGAAACCGGACATCAGGCTGTCGCCGAACCCGACAACGGAGAGAGCGTGGCCGGACACGGGATTTTGATTGGCCAAGGTCAGAGAGGGCAGGGCAACAAGGCCGAGCGACACAACGATCTTTATCAATGGTTTGAATATCATGTTCGGGTACCCATATCTGACCGGATGCGACTTAAGTCAGTGTCGACCATAGCGTAAAGGATCTGCATTCGTGACTAAATCTGTCATCACACTCGATCACATTGAGTTGACTCTCGGGACGGGTGCTTCCTCGGTGCATGTGCTCAAGGGCATATCCCTTGCCATCGTCGGCGGGCAATCGGTGGGCATCGTCGGGCCTTCGGGCTCGGGAAAGTCGACCTTGCTGATGGTGCTGGCCGGACTTGAGCGGATCGATTCCGGCTCAGTCGAGATTGCCGGGCAAAAACTGGAGACGATGAGCGAGGATGCAACGGCAGCCTTTCGCGGCAAGAACATCGGGATCGTTTTTCAGTCCTTCCACCTCATTCCCAACATGACCGCGCTGGAAAATGTCGCTGTTCCGTTGGAGCTGGCGGGGCATCCCGACGCTTTTGAGATCGCTCGGCGTGAGCTGGCCGCGGTCGGCCTGGCAGACCGTGTCACCCACTATCCCGGCGAACTGTCCGGCGGCGAACAGCAGCGCGTGGCCATCGCCCGCGCCCTTGCGCCATCACCGAAAATCCTGATTGCCGATGAGCCAACCGGCAATCTTGATACGACGACCGGCCGGCAGATCGCCGATCTGCTCTTCCAGAAACAGAAGGATCTCGGTCTCACCCTGGTGCTGGTCACCCATGATCCGGCGCTTTCGGCCCGCTGCGATCGCGAGATCAAAGTCCGTTCAGGACTGATCGAGGCGGATGAAGACGCCCCGCAACTGAAGAAAACCGCATGAGTGTCAACGGTTCCGCTGCATCGCCGTCGCTCAAGCTGGCCCTGCGTTTCGCATTGCGCGAAATGCGCAATGGCCTGTCGGGGTTCTATATTTTTCTTGCCTGCATTGCACTTGGCGTAGCCGCGATTGGCGGCGTCAATTCGGTGGCCAATTCGGTCACATCGGGCATTTCCACGCAAGGGCAGGGCATACTTGGCGGAGATATCCGCTTTCAGCTCAATCAGCGCGAGGTCAATGCGGAAGAACGTGCCTTTGTTGAAAGCAAAGGCCGTGTCGCGGTCGCTGCCAACATGCGTTCCATGGCCCGGCTGGCCGATGGTTCCGATCAGTCTCTGGTGGAGGTGAAAGCCGTCGACAATGCCTATCCGCTTTACGTATCGCTAGATACCGCGCCGAAGCTGGATAAGGGCGCTCTCTTTGGCGAAAAGGATGGTGCATTTGGCGCTGCCGTTGCCCAGATTTTTCTCGACCGGCTCAATCTGAAGCTCGGTGACCGGGTCTTGCTTGGCTCAGCGACATTTGAATTGCGGGCGGTGATCGACAACGAGCCGGATGTATTGTCGGACGGTTTTGGGTTTGCGCCGCGTTTTCTTGTCTCGCTTGACGGATTGCGCGCCGCGGGCCTGGTTCAACCGGGCAGTCTGGTCGAACACAGCTACAAGATTGCCCTGCCGGCAGGTGCCAGCGAGGCAGATATTGCAAGCATTCGCAATGAAGCGCAGGAAAAATTCCCGCAGGCCGGCTGGACCATCCGCAGCCGCTCCAATGCTGCTCCGTCGCTGAGTGCCAATGTCGAGCGGTTCTCGCAGTTCCTGACATTGGTCGGGTTGACGGCACTGATCGTCGGCGGTGTCGGCGTGGCCAATGCGGTCCGGGCTTATCTCGACGCAAAACGCGGTGTCATTGCCACGTTCAAGTCGCTGGGTGCGCCGGGCTGGTTTGTCATCGCCGTCTATCTCATTCAGATCGTGCTGATTGCCCTGCTCGGTATCGCCGCTGGCTTGATCCTGGCTGCAATCATTCCCTATGTCGCAGGCTACGCCTTGCAGAGCGTGCTGCCCATTGCGGCCAAGGGCGGCTTTTATCCGGGCGCACTGGCGTGGGCCGCACTGTTCGGCCTGTTGACCACATTGGCGTTTGCCATCCTGCCCCTGGGCCGGGCACGCGATATTCCGGCGACGGCCTTGTTCCGCGAACAGGGTTTTGATCAGCGCGGCTGGCCAAAACCTGTCTATATCGCGGTGGCGGCTGTTCTTGTCGCCACGCTTTGCGTCCTGGCGGTGGTGTTCGCCTATGACCGGCGTATTGCCGTCACGTTCATCGGTGCGGTCGCTTTTTCGTTCCTTGTGCTACGCGCTGTCTCCAGCCTTGTGCAATGGCTGGCGCGGCGTGCGCCCCGGGTTCGCTCCACGGCGCTTCGCCTTGCCATCGGCAATATTCACCGGCCCGGCGCGTTGACGCCGTCGGTCGTCCTGTCGCTCGGATTGGGACTGACACTGCTGGTGACGCTGGCGCTGATCGATGGCAGCTTGCGCCAGCAGCTCGCCGGCAACTTGCCGGAACGGGCACCGAACTTTTTCTTTGTCGATATCCAGAGTACGCAGGTCGACCAGTTCACCAGCCTTCTGCAGAAGGCTGCGCCGCAAGGCAAGATTGTCAGCGCGCCAATGCTGCGCGGCCGCATCGTTGCCTTCAACGGCACGGATGTCGGCAAGCTGACCATACCGCCGGAAGGGGCATGGGTGTTGCGTGGGGATCGCGGTATTACCTACGCCAAGAAGATACCGGAAAACTCGGTGCTGACAGCGGGTACCTGGTGGCCCGAAGGTTACACCGGCGAGCCGCTGGTATCCTTCTCGGCCGAGGAGGCGCGTAACCTTGGCCTCAAGCTTGGCGATACGGTCACCGTCAATGCGCTCGGCCGCAACATCACGGCGCGCATTGCCAACTTCCGGCAGGTGGAGTGGGAATCGCTTGCGATCAATTTCGTCATGGTGTTCTCGCCCAATGCTTTTGCCGGTGCCCCGCATGCCTGGCTTGCCACGCTCACCGATCCCTCTGCGACAACACAGGAAGAGGCCACGGTCATGCGTGATGTGACCCGGGCTTTTCCCGCCGTCACGTCCGTGCGGGTGAAGGATGCCATTAGCATTGCCAATGAGCTGGTCGGACAGCTGGCGGTTGCGATCCGCGCCGCGGCGTCGGTGGCTCTGATCGCCTCCATCCTTGTGCTCGGCGGCGCGCTTGCGGCCGGCAACCGCGCCCGCGTGCATGACGCGGTGGTGCTGAAAACCCTTGGCGCCACGCGGCGCACTCTGATCAAGGCGTTCAGCTACGAATATGTCATCCTGGGGCTGGCGACAGCGACTTTCGCGCTCCTGGCGGGCGGATTGGCGGCCTGGTATGTGGTTGTGCGGGTGATGAAGCTGCCTGCATCATTCCAGCCGGAAGTGGCGGTTTCCACGCTGGTCCTGGCGCTGGTTCTGACCGTCGGATTTGGCCTAGCGGGAACCTGGAGAATCCTTGGTCAAAAGGCGGCTCCAATCCTGCGAAACCTCTGAAATCGTTAAAAAAGCGTAATATGCGAGCGTTTTGCCCGCATTTGCCGTCCAAACACGCGATCTTGAGTAAAACAGGTCTTGTTATCGCCCTGCTGAATCCCCATAATTCACCGCAAGGCATGCTGGGGTCCCGCCAGCGGCGCCTGGGAATAACCCCCGACACCCGACGGGACGAAGCAATGAGGAAAACCATGGCTGACTATCGCAACATCCAGGCCCGTACATCGGCCGGAGTGCGTGTGGACGCGGGGATCGATCAAGGTCTACGCAGCTACATGCTGAAGGTCTACAATCTGATGGGGATCGGTCTCGCAGTGACCGGTCTTGCCGCGCTTGCAATTGTTTATCTCGCAACCACCAATGACGCATCACTTGCCGCGCATCAATTGCCGAATGGCAAGATGCTGACCAGCCTTGGCGTGGCGCTTTACGGCTCGCCCCTGCGTTGGGTTGTTATGCTCGCACCGCTCGCAGCGGTGTTCTTCTTGAGCTTCCGCATTGAGAAAATGAGCGTTTCGGCGGCCCAGACAACCTTCTGGGTTTATGCTGCGCTCGTCGGTGTTTCTCTGTCATCGATCTTCCTTGTCTATACGTCGGGAAGCATCGTGCAGACATTCTTCATCACCGCTGCATCCTTTGGTGCGCTGTCGCTCTACGGCTACACGACGAAGCGCGATCTCTCCGGAATGGGTTCGTTCCTGTTCATGGGTCTGATCGGCATTCTCCTTGCCGGTTTGGTCAACATCTTCCTGCAGTCCAGTGCTTTGCAGTTTGCAATCTCTGCGATCGGCGTTCTGGTCTTTGCAGGTCTGACGGCCTATGACACCCAGAGCATCAAGGAAATGTACTATGAAGGTGACAGCTCGGACACCTATGGCCGCAAGGCGATCATGGGTGCGCTGCGCCTCTATCTCGACTTCATCAACATGTTCATGTTCCTGTTGCAGTTCCTCGGCAACCGCAACTGATCCTGGACGTTATGAACGAGTGAAAAAGGGCAGCGGAAACGCTGCCCTTTTTCTTGGCGGCATTGCATTCATCCGGTATTTTTGCGATCGATTGCGGTCATGACCAGCATTCATATCCGCCCGGCACAGCCCGCTGACCTGCCCGCTATCACCGCAATCTATCGCGATGCGGTTCTGCATGGTACGGCCACCTACGAGATCGAGCCGCCCGCGCTGACGGAGATGACCAAGCGGTTCCATACGATCACCAGTGATGGTTTCCCCTACAGCGTGGCAGAGATGGACGGCATCGTGAGCGGCTACGCCTATGCCAGTTATTTCCGTACCCGCCCGGCCTATTGGTGGAGTGTCGAGGATTCGATCTACATTGCGCCGCAAGCCAAGGGCAAAGGCATGGGTAAAGCCCTGCTTCAACGCTTGATCATCGATTGCACAGCGCTTGGATTTCGCCAGTTCATCGCTGTTATCGGTGATGGTCACGCTGCGTCAGCGTCGGTGCGCCTGCATACCAGTTGTGGTTTCAGGCATTGCGGCACCATTGAAGGATCGGGTTTCAAGCACGGCCGCTGGCTGGATACGGTTCTCATGCAGCTTGATATGAATGGCGGGACCACGACCCTCCCGGGGCCGGCCCCTTTGAGAGGCTGAGCAGCTCTAGCTCCGCACAACCCGCAGCGATTTGTCGAAGATCCTGAGTACCCTGTCGAGCTCCGTGCCGCGCTTAAGAATAAGACCGCTCGCGGCAATCACGCTATAGGCGCCTTGCTTGCGGGCCAGCCGCGGATTTTTCTCGATCCGGAACATCGGCACTTCACTGGTTCGGCGAAACACAGAAAACACAGCCCGGTCATTCAGGTGGTCAATGGCATAATCGCGCCATTCGCCTGCTGAAACCATGAAGCCGTATATTCTGAGGATTTGATCAAGTTCCCGCCGATTGAATGTAACGGGGAGATCACGTGCGCCGGAGAGTGAAATGAGTTTCGCCTGCTGTTGCGATTCGTCGCCACCTGCATTGCTGTCCATCAATCAATCCGCCCTTAGATTTGCCGTATGACAACTGGATGACAGAAGGGTGACCTGTTCCGCCCGCATTTACAAGCCTGTAAGTGTCAGGGCGCGCGCAATTGAACGCAAAAATGTCGCTGCTACTGTGCCTTTCACAAAGGAATACGCCCTGTTTCCATTGGTGATGTCTGGCCACAGTTTCGCCATGTTGCACTCGCATTGCCGCCGGATTTCAGACCCACCTTCAGCTCGTTGTCTGAGACGGTTCGGTCTTGAGCGGTCCGATACCCCAAGCCCCCCGCCCAAACGGGCTGTTCTGGCCGAACCATTCAGTCTCTCAATGGCAACAAGCCCCAAGACTTCAGGCTGGTTTTACCAGCCTTTTTTCTTGTCAGCAGAAATGCTCTTTAAAATCAGGGCTTTGTCATGATCGAGGCGCCGATGATAGGCCCCGGTTTGCCTTCACCAAGCATTTCCTGCAACAGGACAGCGCAGCCGGAAGCCTTCTTGCTGGCGATTTCGGTCAGCGGAATTTCGATCTTCTGGGATTTGCCATCCCACATGCCAACCGTTTCCATCGCGCGGACGCTGTTGGCGTAGCTGACATTGCGCCCGCCGTTCTCGCCATCGGGTATGGAAACAATGGTTTCCTTATTGAAATAGGCAAGAAGAACGCGCACAGGATTTTTTGCGGCAGGCCCCTCACCAATATTGATGACCAGGCGATCCGGGGAGGTTTTTTCGATCGATACGGGAATTGTCAGGCCAGAATCACTATTGCGCATCTCATCGATTCGGCGCCGGATTTTACCGCCGTCCTGACCGTTTACATGCTCGCGACCATTGAGGATTGCCTGCGGTGTGTAAACACCTGTCAGTCCAAGTGCCTTGCGATAGGCATTCTGCCGCGCGGTATTTTCGGGCAGGGCAAGATTGTCCACCCACCCGCGATAATCCCAATAGTCAACATGGAAGGCCAGTGCGACGACTTTCCCTTCCGCGACCAGCTGTTTGAGGACGGCATCGGCAGGTGGGCATGAGCCGCAGCCTTGCGAGGTATAAAGCTCAACGACGCCATCCGGTTTCGTGCCGATGCTCCCGGCATAAACCGGCCACGTGAACCCCGCCGCTACAAGGAGCGGGCAGGCGATCAGAATGGCTTTGAGCAGAGGGCGCAGGGTCAAGGGTACGAGCTTTCTTCCCGAATTTTTCTTTGATCTTGTATGAGAGTGATTGCCAGACAATTGATAGGGATGCGTTTTATCAAGAGGAAGTCACTTTGAGGTGAATTCGATCACGTTTACAGGCAAAACCATATAATTATTGGCGAAATCGCGAAAAAAAGACCGCCGGGCAACCGGCGGTCTCCGATTTCAGAACTTTTCGCTGCTTTAAGCGGCGAGATCGCGCAGCACGTACTGCAGGATGCCGCCGTTCTTGAGGTATTCCAGCTCATCGATTGTATCGATACGGCAGATCAGCGGTACCTGCTTGACCGTACCGTCGGCGAACGTCACCGTGGCATGGGTTTTCTGGCGCGGCTGGATTGTGGCAAGACCGTCGATGGAAACTGACTCGTCGCCCTTCAGGCCAAGCGACTGCCAGCTCGTGCCCTCTTCCAGCACGAAGGGGACGATGCCCATTCCCACGAGATTCGAACGATGGATACGCTCGAAAGACTGGGAAATCACAGCGCGAACGCCGAGAAGGTTCGTGCCCTTGGCAGCCCAGTCACGCGATGAACCATTGCCGTATTCGATACCGGCAAAGATGACCAGCGGGACATTCTCGCTGCGGTACTGCATGGCGGCATCATAGATCGGCATTTCCTCTTTCGAGGGGTAATGGATCGTGTACCCGCCTTCGCGGCCATTTTCGCCAAGCATGTGGTTGCGGATGCGGATGTTGGCGAACGTGCCGCGCATCATCACTTCATGGTTGCCGCGACGCGTGCCGTACTGGTTGAAGTCCAGGGGTGCCACACCGTGATCGGTCAGGTATTTGCCGGCAGGCGAGGCTGCCTTAATCGAACCGGCCGGAGAGATGTGGTCGGTGGTGATCTTGTCGCCGAAGAGACCAAGGATACGCGCACCCTTGATATCGTTGACGATGCCGGGTGTCTTGCCCATGCCGACAAAGTAGGGCGGGTTCTGCACATAGGTCGAGTTGTCGTCCCATGCGTAGGTCTGGCCAGCCGGCACCTTGACGTCCTGCCAGTTCTGGTCGCCCTTGAACACATCCGCATATTTGGATGCGAACAGCTTGCGGGTGACGTTCTTGGTGATGAACTCCTGGATCTCGTGCGAAGACGGCCAGATATCCTTGAGGAACACCGGGTTGCCGTCCTGATCTTCGCCAAGCGGCTCGGTTGTCAGGTCCTTGGTGACCGATCCAGCCAGGGCATAGGCAACAACCAGCGGCGGAGAAGCCAGGTAGTTCGCCTGGACGTCCGGCGAAACGCGGCCTTCAAAGTTGCGGTTGCCGGAAAGCACGGCTGCAGCGATCAGACCCTTGTCATTGATGGTCTTGGAGATCGGTGCAGGCAGCGGGCCGGAATTGCCGATGCAGGTGGTGCAGCCGAAACCGACCAGATTGAAGCCGAGCTTGTCGAGCTCAACCTGCAGGCCGGCATTTTCAAGATAGGCGGCAACAACCTGTGAGCCGGGCGCCAGTGACGTCTTCACCCAGGGCTTGGACTTCAAACCCTTGGCAGCGGCGTTGCGGGCGAGGAGGCCGGCTGCAATCAGCACACTCGGGTTCGAGGTGTTGGTGCAGGAGGTGATCGCCGCAATGGCAACATCGCCATGGCCGAGATCATAGTCTTCGCCTTCAACCGGATAACGGGCATCAAGCTGCGTGGTCTTCTTGTATTCCTTCTGCAGCGATTCATGGAAACCGGAGGCAATGCCCTCGAGGGCGATACGGCCTTCCGGACGCTTCGGGCCGGCCATGGACGGCACCACGGTTCCGAGATCGAGTTCCAGCGTGTCGGTGAAAACAGGATCGGCCGAGCCGGGTTCGCGCCACATGCCCTGCGCCTTCGAATAGGCTTCGACCAGTGCCAGACGCTCTTCGTCGCGGCCGGACATATGCATGTAGTTGATGGTTTCGCGGTCGATCGGGAAGAAGCCGCAGGTGGCGCCGTATTCCGGACCCATATTGCCGATGGTGGCACGATCAGCCAGCGTCATGCTCTCGAGGCCGGGGCCGAAGAACTCGACGAACTTGCCGACGACGCCCTTCTTGCGCAGCATCTGAACCACGGTGAGCACGAGATCGGTTGCCGTGACGCCTTCCTTGACCTTGCCGGTCAGGCGGAAGCCGATGACTTCAGGCAAGAGCATGGAAACCGGCTGACCCAGCATGGACGCTTCCGCTTCGATGCCGCCAACGCCCCAGCCCAAAACGCCAAGGCCGTTGACCATGGTCGTGTGCGAATCAGTGCCAACGCAAGTATCGGGGTAGGCGACGGTGACGCCGTCTTCTTCCTTGGTCCAGACTGCCTGGGCCAGATATTCAAGGTTGACCTGATGGCAGATGCCAGTGCCCGGAGGAACAACGCGGAAATTCTTGAATGCCTGCTGGCCCCACTTCAGGAAGCGGTAACGTTCGCCATTGCGCTCGTATTCGAGATCAACATTGCGCTTGAAAGCCTGCGGATTGCCGAACTCGTCAACAATCACCGAGTGATCGATAACCAGATCAACCGGGACGAGCGGATTGATCTTTTCCGGGTCGCCACCAAGGTTGACCATGGCATCGCGCATTGCTGCAAGGTCCACAACCGCAGGAACGCCAGTAAAGTCCTGCATGAGAACGCGGGCCGGGCGATAGGCGATTTCAGCGCCGGCACTGCCGCGATCGACAAGCCATTTGGCGACGTTTTCGATGTCCTTCTTGAAAACCGAACGATTGTCTTCAAAGCGAAGCAGGTTTTCGAGGAGGACTTTCATGGAGAAGGGGAGCTTGGAAATGCCTTCCAGGCCGTTTTTCTCAGCTTCGGTCAAGCTGTAATAGACATATTCCTTATCCCCTACGGATAGGGTTTTACGGCATTTGAAACTGTCGATTTGAGACATGTTGCGTCGTCCTTATGCTACTGGCCTCACCCGGGACGAACGCCTTTGCCGCGTTTCAAGGACGCGCTAAGGTGCGGGTGCAGTCATTTCCGCTGTCCGTCCCGCTACAGGTCCGAAAAGGCGCCCGTATTGAAGATCGGCCAAAAATGGTTTCCATGCCGACCGCTGGCATGGTTGACTGCTATATAGAGATTTTCATCGATCTGTGCCAGACCGACATTCGTCAAAATTTGAGACTGCGTCGAAATGCACATGGGTCATTCCGGGCGGCACGTCGGGGTTAACAAGAGCGGGAACTTCATGCGGTTAGTCGCCGAAAATCTGGCAGGGGAGCGGGGCGGGGAGATTTTGTTTTCCGGGCTGAACTTTGCCGTCGCGGGTGGAGAGGCGCTGATGATTACGGGGCCGAACGGGGCCGGGAAATCAACGCTCCTGCGAATCATCGCCGGACTTCTGGACAAAGCCGAAGGCCGTATCCGGCTTGACGATGCGCCATCGGGTTTCGACGGGCTTGTTTCGGCCTGCCATTATCTCGGTCACCTCAATGCCATGAAACCCGTCCTGAGCGTCGAAGAGAATCTGCGCTTCTGGCAGTCGTTCAGCGGCATCGGGAACCATACCGTTGGTGAAGCGCTGGACCGCGTGCAGCTCGGCGATATCGGCCATCTGCCGTTCGGCTATCTCTCCACTGGGCAAAAACGGCGTGCCAGCATCGCGCGGCTCCTGATCAGCCATCGCCCGGTCTGGCTTCTGGATGAACCGACAGCGGGCCTCGACAAAGGATCGGAGGATCAGTTTGCCGGCGTCATGCATGCGCATCTTTCCGGCGGCGGTATTGTCGTCGCCGCAACCCATCTGCCGCTGGGATTGGACGGGGCTCAGGAACTCGTGATGGGGAGGGGCGGTTTCTGATGCTTTCGCTGTTTCTCCGCGACACCCGATTGGGTCTGCGTGCCGGTGGAGGCGTGCTGATCGGGATATTGTTCTTTCTCGCCGTTATCGCCGTCGTGCCGTTCGGTGTCGGGCCGGATTTGAAGCTCCTTGCGCGAATCGGACCTGCGATGCTGTGGATCGGCGCCCTTCTGGCGACGCTGCTCGGTCTCGACCGGCTGTTTCAGGCCGACCGCGACGACGGATCTCTCGATCTGCTAATCATGGCTTCGGACCGGCACATATTGGCATTGACCGTACTGGTGAAATGCCTGGCGCATTGGAGCACGTGTGTGCTGCCTCTGGTCATAGCTTCCCCTTTGCTCGGCCTGTTCATGAACATGGAGCCCGCAGCCATCGGCGCCACAACCCTGACCCTGCTCGTCGGCACACCGGCTATCACGCTGATCGGCGCCGTCGGCGCCGCGGTTGCCGTCGCACTGCCGCGCGGCGGCCTGCTCGTGTCGGTGATCATCCTGCCTTTGACCATTCCCGTGCTGATCTTCGGCGTGTCGGCAGCCTACGGGGCAGTGGAAGACCCCGCGCCTTTTGTCGCGCCCTTTCTTATTCTCGTTGCAATTACACTGTTCTTTGCGGTCATTGGACCGCTGGCAGCCGCCGCAGCGTTGAAATCGTCGGCTGATTGACATGCGCCGCGCGACGCACGATCCTTTCGGGCTTGGGAGGATCATGTGATGGTGAATTGCGAAACAGAGCCCGGGAAGCTAAGAAATCGCCATGACTGAAGCTGTTTCAAAAGCCGGACGCTGGATCGATCTGGCCAACCCAACCCGGTTCATCAACTTTGCCGGGATCGTGCTGCCATGGCTTGTCGGGATCACATTGCTGGTTCTGGCTGCCGGATTGTGGATGTCCTTCCAGGCGCCCGATGACTATCAGCAGGGTTCGACCGTCAAGATCATGTTCATCCATGTGCCTTTCGCATGGCTGTCGATGATGTGCTACACGGTCATGAGCATTTCAGCCATCGGAACGTTGGTCTGGCGTCACCCGCTGGCGGATGTCTCCGCCAAGGCAGCAGCGCCCATTGGCGCTGCTTTCACGGCTCTCGCGCTCATTACCGGCTCGTTGTGGGGCAAACCCATGTGGGGCACCTGGTGGGTGTGGGACGCACGGCTGACTTCGGTTTTCGTGCTGTTCCTGATGTATCTCGGCATCATTGCGCTGACCCGGGCGATGGACGATGCGGCAAAATCCTCCAAGGCGACGGCCATCCTGACGCTGGTCGGTTTTATCAACATTCCGATCATCAAGTTCTCCGTCGACTGGTGGAATACACTGCATCAGCCCGCATCGGTTATCCGCATGGGAGGACCCACCATTCATCCTTCATTGCTCTGGCCGCTTCTGGTGATGGCCGTTGGCTTCACGCTCCTGTTCTTCACCCTGCACATCATGGCCATGCGCAATGAGATCTGGCGCAGGCGGGTTGTCGCCATGCGCCGTATCGCGGCACGCAGTGCGGAACGGAGGGGAGTGTAATCATGACCCATACGGCTTTTGTCCTCGCGTCCTACGGCGTGTCCATAGCTGTCCTCGTGGCGCTCGTCGGCTGGATACTGATCGATCAGCGCACGCAGCGTCTCGCGCTGCAGGAGCTGGAAACCCGTGGCGTACGCCGCCGCTCTGAGGCGCGAACGGATAACGCATCGTGAGCGGACCGGATATCAAAGGACAGGCTCCACACCGGCGCTTCTCGCTGTTTGCGTTCCTGCCCCTGCTGCTCTTTGTGGTTCTGGCCGGTATCTTTGCCTTTCAGCTGGCGCTCGGGCGGGACGAAAGTGTCATCCCCTCGGCATTGATCGGTAAGCCCGCCCCGAACCTGACCCTTCCGCCTCTGGCAGGGTTGACCAAGGGCGGGCAACCGGTTCCGGGTATGGAACCCGCCGCCTTCAAGGGCCAGCTGACACTGGTCAACGTCTTCGGCTCGTGGTGTGTGCCATGCCGTGCGGAACATCCGCTGCTGATGCAGCTCGCCAAGGACAAGCGGTTTCGCATCGCCGGTCTCAACTACAAGGACAAGGACGAAAACGCGCTGAAATTCCTGGGTGAGCTTGGCAATCCGTTCGACATGATCGGTGTTGATGCGAGCGGCCGGGCCGGGATCGAATGGGGCGTCTATGGCGTGCCGGAAACTTTCCTTGTCGGTCGCGACGGCACCATTCTCTACAAGCACGTCGGACCTTTCAGCGAGGCATCGATCCGCGATGATCTGATGCCTGCTGTCGAAAAGGCGCTGAAGCCTTAGAGCGGCTATTTTTCCTTGCCTTGCGTACCTTTGCCGGCCAAGGGTTCAAGCGAATGTTTCATCACCAGCGGCATTTGCGCGAAGGTGAAAAGCAAGGTGATGGGCATGGTGCCCCAGACCTTGAAAGCAACCCAGAAATCCGTCGAGAAGCTGCGCCAGACTACCTCGTTCAACACGGCCAGGAACAGGAAGAATATGCCCCAGCGCAGCGTGAGCTTGCGCCAGCCCTCGGCATTGAGCTTAAAGGCGCTGTCGAAAACATAGCCTAGAAGCGATTTGCCGAAGTAGAGGCCGCCCAGCAGGATCACCCCGAACAGGGCATTGATGATGGTCGGCTTTATCTTGATGAAATTTTCGTCGTGCAGCCAAAGTGTCAGCGAACCAAACACCAGAACCACGATGCCTGAAACCAGCGGCATGATCGGCAGGCTGCGGATCAATATCCACGACACGGCCAGCGCCAGTACGGTTGCGACCATGAACAGCGCGGTGGCGATGAAAATCGGCCCGCCAATGTTCGCCAGCACGGGAAAGCGCTCGATCAGCCATTCGCCGCGGGAATTGGCGAAGAAGAAGACCATCAACGGTCCAAGTTCCAGCACCAGCTTCAGAAGCGGTGTAACTTCCTTGCGCTTGGGATCGGATGGATCCCGTTCAAATACGGATTGGTCCATCATGCAACTCCCGCGATGGCTTTGGCAAAATCTTTGGCGGCAAAGGGCTCGAGATCATCGATCTGCTCGCCCACGCCGATGAAATAGACCGGCAATTTGTGCCTGGCTGAAATGGCAACGAGGATGCCGCCGCGTGCCGTGCCGTCGAGCTTGGTCATGACGAGACCGTTGACGCCGGCGACATTCTTGAAAATCTCGACCTGATTGAGGGCATTCTGGCCGGTGGTGGCATCCAGTGTCTGCAGCACGGTATGCGGAGCATCGGGATCGTTCTTGCCGAGGACGCGGACAATCTTGGCAAGCTCGTCCATCAGCTCGGTCCGGTTCTGCAGGCGTCCGGCTGTATCGATGATCAGGACGTCGCTTCCGGCCTCCTTTGCCTGTTTCCAGGCATCATAGGCAAGCCCGGCCGCATCGGCACCGAGCTTCGACGAAACCACCGGTGCGCCGGTGCGCTTGCCCCAGATATGCAATTGCTCGATCGCCGCAGCGCGGAATGTATCGCCGGCCGCCAGCATGACGCTGAGACCGCCGGCAGTGAGTTTGGCTGCGAGCTTGCCGATGGTCGTGGTCTTGCCGGTGCCATTGACGCCGACAACCAGAATGACATGCGGTTTGTGCGAAAGGTCGAGTTCCAGCGGCTTGGCAACCGGCCCGAGCACCTTTTCGATCTCAGTCGCCATAATGGTGCGGACTTCCTCCGAACTGATATCCTTGCCGTAACGCGTGGCGCTCAGGGAACCGGTAATGCGGATGGCGGTTTCCATGCCGAGATCGGCCTGAATCAGCACATCTTCGAGATCCTGCAGCGTGTCTTCGTCGAGCTTGCGACGGGTAAAGATGCCGCCGATGGAATCACCCAGCTGCTGGGATGAGCGGGCCAGGCCCTTGCGCAGCCGTTCGAACCAGGTAAGGCGTTTCTCTGGCTCGGCGATAACCTGCTCTTCGGCCTTCTTTTCCTCTACGGTCTTGGTAACCGTTACCTTTGACGAGGCCGGCTTGGGCGCCACAACCGGCTCCACCGGTGCAGGCATGTCGATAATGGGTTCCGGCACATGCACGGGCGGTGTCAGCGCTTCTGCCAGCGTCTGTTCAAACGGTTCTTCCGAGGCATTGAATGGAATGGGCAGCTCTTCCTCGACCGGTAAGATAACTGGTTCGGGCTTGGCCAATGCCGTTTCCCGGATAACTGGGGTTATGACTGGTTCTGGTTCGGGCGCGACCGGTTGCGGCAGCTCTGCAACGGGCGCTGGTTCCGACTCGGTCGCAACAGGCGCGGGTTCTTCGGCGGCGACTGCCTTGGCCTCAGCGGGCACCGGCTCAACCAGCTCGGCCTCGACAGGTTCCGCCTCGGCGGGAACGGGTAGGGCTTCCTGTGCCGTCGTGTCCTCATAAACCTGTTCGGTGGTCGGTTGAACGGGCGCCTCGAGCGCGGGGACAGGTACCTCGGCCGGAACCTCGTCGATTTCCTTCTTGCCGAATGAAAATATCTTTTTGATAAAACCCAGAGCCATGAATGCTGCTTTGCTCGTTGTGATTACGCTGCGTGCCGGTCGCTGTCTGCGGCCAGCAGCCTGTCGCCGTCATGCCCGCTGATCGGCCGTTCAATGATTTCGCCGGGTGCCCCGCCGTTCAGCCCGACGAGGGTAAACCCTTCGGTGCGGCCAAGGCCCTCGCGTTCGACGAGTATGCGCTGGTTCGTGCCGACAAGACGGTCGAGATGGGAGCGGTAAGCCGCGTTACCCGCCGCCCGCAGCCGGGCAGCGCGGGTTTTGACGATCTGCCGGTTCACCTGCGGCATGCGCGCTGCCGGCGTGCCTTCGCGCGGGCTGAACGGGAAGACATGCAGATGGGTCAGCCCGCATTCCTCGACAATCCCGATGGAGTTTTCAAACATCTCATCGGTCTCGGTGGGGAAGCCGGCAATGATATCGGCACCGAACACAATATCGGGGCGGATCTTACGGACGTTTTCGCAGAACTCGATGGAGTTCTCGCGCAGATGGCGGCGTTTCATCCGCTTCAGGATCATGTTGTCGCCCGACTGCAGCGACAGATGCAGGTGCGGCATCAGCCGGCTTTCCGTCGCCAGTGCCTCCATCAGATCATCATCCGCTTCGATGGAATCAATAGAGGAGAGGCGCAGACGCTTCAGATCGGGCACTTGGCCGAGAACGGTCTTGACGAGCTTGCCGAGGCGCAAGGAGCCCGGCAGATCGGGTCCATAGCTGGTCATGTCGACGCCGGTGAGGACCACTTCGTTATAGCCGTTGCCAACGAGCCGTTTGACCTGTTCGATCACGCCGCCCATTGGTACGGAGCGGGAATTGCCGCGGCCATAGGGGATGATGCAGAACGTGCAGCGATGATCGCAGCCGTTCTGCACCTGTACAAAGGCCCGTGCCCGACCCTCGATGGCATCGACCATGTGGGATGCGGTTTCACGCACCTCCATGATGTCGTTGACGCGCACCTTCTCGAACTGGTTGACACCGAAATCGGGCAGCATGCGGTACGAATTGGATTTCAGTTTTTCCTCGTTGCCGAGAACGAGATCAACCTCATCCATGGCGGCAAATTCGTCAGCCCCGGTCTGGGCGGCGCAGCCGGTGACAATGATGCGGGCCTGCGGATTGTCGCGGCGTGCCTTGCGGATTGCCTGCCGCGCCTGCCGCACGGCCTCGCTGGTCACGGCACAGGTATTGAAGATAATCGCACCGTTTTCCAGTGTGCCGAGCCCGGCAGCGTCGGCCTCGCGCTTCATCACCTCCGATTCGTAGGTGTTGAGGCGGCAACCAAACGTGACGACATCCACAGCCATCAGGCGGCTCCCTGCGATGGCGTTGTCTCATCCCGCTGCCATTGACCGGTCTGCGGATCAAACGAGCCGGAAAATTCCCATTCGGCGGGTCCGGTCATCATGACATGATCATTGTCCAGCCATTCAATCACCAGCGGACCACCGGGAACGGTCACCGTCACGGTTCGTTCGGTGCGGCCCGTGCGGGCACCGGACACGGCCGCTGCGCAGGCGGCCGAACCGCAGGCCCGGGTCAGCCCGGCGCCGCGCTCCCAGGTGCGCAGGGTCATGGCATTGCGGCTGGTCACGTGGGCAATCGAAATGTTGGCGCGTTCGGGGAAAATCGGGTGATTTTCAAGCAGCGGGCCAAAGCGCTCGAGATCGTAGGTCCAGACATCCTGCTCGACCCAGAAGATCGCGTGTGGGTTGCCCATGCTCGCGACGGAGGGGGAGTGCAGGACAGGCGCATCAATCGGTCCGATCTGCAACTCGATCTGGCGTGTGTCGTGGAAGGCTTCAGCCAGTGGGATTTCCTGCCAGCCGAAACGCGGCTTGCCCATATCGACGGAAATCATGCCGTTGGCATGTTCATGGGCGGTCAATATTCCGGCGATGGTTTCGAAGGTGAATTCCCGTTTGCCGGTTTCGGCAGCAAGAGCCTGCACGACACAGCGCATGCCGTTGCCGCAGGCCTGTGCCTGAGTGCCGTCGGAGTTGATGATCTCGATATAGGCTTCCGTACCCTGGGTGCGCGGCGTATGGATTGCCATGATCTGATCGAACTTGGTGGCTGGATCGCCATTGAGCGCAACGGCCGCCCCCGGCGCAACATGATCCGCACGGCCGCGCATGTCGGCAACGATTATCTCGTTGCCAAGCCCGTTCATCTTTGCAAATTGCGCGCGCACTGCCATGCTTCTGTCAGCCTGTATAGTCATTCCGATGTCGATAGAGGGCTTATATGGCGGAAAAGGTGAAGAATTGCCAGTGCCAGCCGTATCAAAGCTGTGTCACCGGCATTCAATCCTATCCGGCGTCAGGCGACCCGGATCACCAGCTTGCCGAAATTATGCCCTTTCAGCAGCCCCATGAAAGCTTCCGGAGCGTTGGCGAGCCCATCGACAATATCCTCGCGGTACTTGACTTCGCCGGTACGCAACCAGCCGCTCATGGTTTCAAGGAAGACCGGACGCTGATCGATGAATTCACGCTGGATGAAGCCGCGCACGCTCAGGCTCTTCTTCAGGATGTCGCGCATGAGCGCCGGCAGGCGATCCTTGCCGGAAAGATCGAGACCGTCATATTGTGCGATCAGGCCGCAGACCGGCACACGCGCGAAGGTGTTGAGCAGCGGGAAAACTGCGTCCCAGACCGCGCCGCCGACATTTTCAAAGTAAACATCGATACCGGACGGACAGGCCTGTTGCAGCTGTTCGGCAAAATCGGGTGCGCGGTGGTCAATCGCAACATCGAACCCCAGTTCGTCGCGGACGAATGCACATTTGTCTGCGCCGCCGGCAATGCCGACAGCCCGTGCGCCCTTGATTCGGGCGATTTGGCCGACCGTCGATCCCACCGGCCCGCTGGCGGCGGCAACGACGACGGTTTCGCCCGGCTTGGGCTGGCCGATGGTCAGGAGTCCCGCATAGGCGGTAAAACCCGGCATGCCGAGAATGCCGACAGCCGTTGACAGCGGCGCGGCATTCGGATCGAGCTTGCGCAGACCGGCGCCATCGGAGAGGGCATAGCTCTGCCAGCCAGAATGGGAGAGAACGATATCACCGGGCTTGTAGCCGGGATGTTTGCTCTCGATTACCTCCGCAACGGTTCCGCCTTCCATGACCGCGTCAACGGCAACCGGGGTAGCATAGGACTCAGCATCGTCCATGCGGCCGCGCATATAGGGATCGAGCGACAGAAACAGAATTTTGAGCAGAATCTCACCGTCGCCAGGTACGGAAACCGGTACGGTTTCGACCCGGAAATTGTCTGGCTTTACCGGTCCTTGCGGTCTGGATGCGAGGACGATACGCGTGTTTTGCGGCTGAGACATGTTCTTGATCCTTATGGGGAGGGCGTAAACCCTACCCCAGCGCCGTCAGCCCGGCAACGCAAAGATGATGTCAATGGGGCTCGTGCGCGTCCGCCACGCCGCGCAACCAGTAACCGGCCGCTTTCACCCATTCGCCATTGAAGCCGCGCTGCTCGACCAGATGGGTTCGGATGGATTTGGATATGCTACTTTCGCAAGCGATGAAAGCGTAGCAATCACCCTCTGGTAACGTCAGGCTTTCAATCGTTCGCAGCAACAGGCCATTGTTGCCGGCTTCCGCACCGTTGCGGTGAACCCAGACAATCCCGGCCTTGGCGCTGGACTTGAGCTCCTGTTCTTCGGCTTTGTCCTCAACCTCGATTACCGCGACGACGCGGGCCGTGGCCGGCAGTTCTTCGAGGCGGCGCCCGATGGCGGGGAGGGCCGTTTCATCGCCAGCCAGAAAATACCAGTCATAGGCATCGGGAATGATCATCGAGCCGCGTGGTCCGCCAATGACAATCTGCTGACCGGGCTTAGCCTGTGCTGCCCATGTGGATGCGGGGCCATCGCCATGCAGCACGAAATCGACATCAAGGGTGTTGGACGCTGCATGATAGTTGCGCGGTGTGTAGTCCCGCATTTCCGGACGCGGCGTGTCTTCCGGAAAACTGATGCCATCGGGGCCGAGAACGGGAACAATCGGCCCGCTTCCGGCAGGCGGAAAGAAAATCTTGATGTGATCGCCATAACCGGCGCTGACAAAACCTTCCAGCTGGTCGCCGGCAAGGGTGACGCGCACCATGCGTGGTGTCAGATGTTTGACGTCCTGCACATCGAGGAGGCGCAGGCGGGTTTCGTGGCGAATTCGTTGAGGTGTTTTATTTATGAGTGTCATGCTCAAGAAATATCCTTGCCGTTGACGGACTTCAATGGGGCGCCTCACACATTTCCGTCATTACCGCGTATCGCCATCATAAGACTTTATTCACCTTAAAATGGTTGACTTGCGCAAGGTTATGGCTTCCAGCCAAACGGGAACAGCTCTGGATAGTGTGGCGATATTGCCAGTTCAGGGAGTTTTCGATGCTTCTGCCGCGGCGGCAGGCCGGAAACAGGCTTGTTTTGCCGCCTTGCGGGTTGAAATTTCGCCGCGATATCCTTTGTATCGTGGGTAACAATGCCAAGTCGAATCGCATTTTTTCTGTTGAATGCGTAGATGGAGAGTAAGACTATGGGGACTTTGAACGTCAATTTGCTGGCCGTTGCCGCTGTCGGCATGGTTCTGGCAGGCTGCCAGAGTACGCGCTTTGACAATGATGGTATGGACCGCGTTACGCCCCGGCCTGCGCCCTTGCAGTCTGCGCCGTCCGGATCCGTGACCCAGAGCCAATTGCCGCCACCCGGCGGAGCCAATCAGTTTCCGACCGCACCAACCACCGGTAGCGGTGCTGCGCCTGCTTCCCAGGGCACGCAAGTCGCGTCGCTTCCGCCGGCAAACGCTCCTGACGTCACCGCCGGCAGTGTTGCCGGTGTCTGGAACGCCTCACTGGCCGGTCAGTCCTGCAAGATCGCTACGCCGCAGACCAAGTTCGGTCAAGGTTATCGCGCCGGTCCATTGCGTTGCCCGGGTGAACTGGCAAATCTTTCGTCCTGGGCCGTGAGCGGCAAGCAGCTCACTCTTTACGATGCAGCAGGCGGCACGGTTGCCCGGCTTTACTCTTCAGGGTCTTCGCGCTTTGATGGCCAGACCTCCGGCGGGCAGAATCTGAGCCTGTCACGTTAAGCCTGAAAGGGGAGTGTGCAGCGCGAATTCAGCTGCTGCACACATCCGGAGACTGCAGCCCGCATGTCGCACGATAATCTGAAAGTCTTTCCCTCCGTGCGCGAGCGCTACGATTCGCTGGTGCAGGCGGGGGATATTGCTGCCGATCCGGCACAGGAGCAGCTGGCGGATCGTTTCGACCGGCTGATACGCGAGCTTGCGACAAAGCGGCTTGCCACCAAGTCCAGTGCGCTGGGCTGGCTGTTCAGCCGCCGCTCGCCGCGGCATGAAGTGATCAAAGGTCTCTATATCTTTGGCGAGGTCGGGCGCGGCAAGACCATGTTGATGGACATGTTTCATCAGCTTGTCCCGGCCAAGCGCAAGCGCCGGGCACATTTTCTCGATTTCATGGCCGATGTGCACGAGCGCATCAATGCGCATCGCAAAGCGCACAAGAACGGTGAGACGAAGCAGGACGATCCGATCCCGCCCGTTGCCGATGCCCTGGCGGAGCAGGCTTGGGTTCTGTGTTTCGATGAGTTCACCGTCACAGATATCGCCGATGCGATGATCCTGTCGCGCTTGTTCAGGGCATTGTTCGAGCGCGGTGTCGTTCTCATTGCCACATCCAACGTGGAACCGGACAATCTCTATCGGGATGGTCTCAACCGCCAGCTGTTCCTGCCGTTCATCGACCTGCTCAAGACCCATGTCGATGTGGTCAATCTGGATGCCCGCACGGATTACCGGCTGGAGAAGCTCAACCGCATGCCGGTTTACCTCGCGCCTTTGTCCGACTGTACAAAGCAGAAAATGGATGAAGCCTGGCATACGGCAACCGAAGGTGCGGCCGTTTCAGAAGACCATTTCAAAGTCAAAGGCCACAATGTGGTGGTGCCGCGGGCAGCACGGCATGCCGCGCGTTTCGGCTTTGCCGATCTCTGCTCGAAGCCTTTGGGCGCATTGGACTATGCGGCCATCATTTCGCGCTACAAGACTATCTTCATCGATGATGTGCCGATTCTCGATTATGCCAGACGCAACGAGGCCAAGCGTTTCATTATCCTGATCGATATTTTGTACGATCACCATGTGCATGTGGTGATTTCCGCGGCGGCTTCACCGGACAAGCTTTATGAAGCCAAGCGGGGTACCGAAGCTTTCGAATTTGACCGCACCGCATCCCGGCTTTTTGAAATGCAGAGCGAGGAGTACCTGGCTGGAGCAGCGCAGGCGCAGGAAATGCCGATATCTTCGGAAGCCTGAATGGCTATCAAATGACTGTGATACGGGTCGCCCTTATTTCATCATTTTGATATGTTGCCTATGTTAGATAATGCCAGAAAAACCTTCCCCAAGCTAAATTCAATTGACGTTTACGTAAATCCCATCAAATCTAAACGATTGAATTTATTGAGGGGAAAATTTTTGGTTGAGTTATTTTTGAAAGAGGAATATTCGAACGTCCCAACGCAAAGGCGCATGATCGCGGGCTCTGCCCGACGTCGTCGATGTCCTTTGGCGTCCGTCCAGACTTCAGATCAGGGAAGTAACCAGCATGGCACGTAACAAAATCGCCCTCATCGGTTCAGGCATGATCGGTGGCACATTGGCACATTTGATCGGGCTCAAGGAGCTCGGTGACATCGTGCTCTTCGACATCGCAGAAGGCATTCCTCAGGGCAAAGGGCTCGATATTGCCCAATCGTCACCGGTTGACGATTTTGACGCCAAGCTCGTCGGTGCCAATGATTATTCGGCGATCGAGGGTTCGGATGTGGTCATCGTGACCGCCGGCGTACCGCGCAAGCCCGGCATGAGCCGTGACGATCTGCTCGGCATCAACCTCAAGGTCATGGAACAGGTTGGCGCGGGCATCAAGAAGTATGCGCCTAACGCCTTCGTAATCTGCATCACCAACCCGCTCGACGCGATGGTCTGGGCATTGCAGAAATTCTCCGGCCTGCCGAAGAACATGGTCGTCGGCATGGCCGGCGTTCTCGACAGCGCCCGCTTCCGCTATTTCCTCGCTGATGAATTCAAGGTTTCGGTGGAAGATGTCACCGCCTTCGTTCTCGGCGGCCATGGCGATTCGATGGTGCCGCTTGCCCGCTACTCGACCGTTGCCGGCATTCCGCTGCCGGACCTCGTCAAGATGGGCTGGACCAGCCAGGAAAAGCTCGACCAGATCATTCAGCGCACCCGTGACGGCGGTGCTGAGATCGTTGGCCTGCTGAAGACCGGTTCGGCCTTCTATGCCCCGGCGTCTTCGGCGATCCAGATGGCTGAAGCCTTCCTCAAGGACAAGAAGCGCGTCCTGCCTGTCGCAGCGCACCTCTCCGGCCAGTACGGCGTCAAGGACATGTATGTCGGCGTGCCTGTCATCATCGGTGCCGGCGGCGTCGAACGCATCATCGAAATCGATCTCAACAAGACCGAAGAAAAGGCGTTCGAAAACTCGGTGGCCTCTGTCGCCGGTCTTTGCGAAGCCTGCATCGCCATCGCGCCGAACCTCAAGTAATTCGGCCTGAACGTTCTGAAACGATCCCGTGCAAGCACCGGATTTTTCGTAGAGGAAGTTAACTGATGAATATTCACGAATATCAGGCCAAGCGCCTGCTCCACTCCTTCGGTGCGCCGATTGCCAATGGCGTTGCCGTCTATTCCGTCGAGCAGGCGCAAGAGTGGGCGAAGACGCTGCCCGGTCCGCTTTATGTGGTGAAAAGCCAGATTCATGCGGGCGGCCGCGGCAAGGGCAAGTTCAAGGAACTCGGCCCCGATGCGAAGGGCGGCGTCCGCCTTTCCAGGTCGGTCGAAGAAGTTGTTGCCAATGCCAAGGAAATGCTCGGCAACACGCTCGTGACCAAGCAGACCGGCCCGGCCGGCAAGCAGGTCAACCGCCTCTACATCGAAGACGGTGCGGACATTGATCGCGAGCTCTATCTGTCGATCCTCATCGACCGCACCGTCGGCCGTCCGGCTTTCGTGGTATCCACGGAAGGCGGCATGGACATCGAAGCTGTCGCGCACGACACACCGGAAAAGATCATCACCGTGGCGATCGATCCCGAAAAGGGCGTGACCGCAGATGATGTAAAGAAGATCAACGATGCTTACGGCCTGACCGGCGAAGCCAGGACCGACGGTGAATCGCTGTTCCCGATCCTGTACAAGGCTTTCACCGAGAAGGACATGAGCCTGCTCGAGGTCAACCCGCTGATCGTCATGACCAATGGTCGTCTGCGCGTCCTCGACGCCAAGGTTTCCTTCGACGGCAATGCGCTGTTCCGTCATCCTGACGTGGTCGAGCTGCGTGACACCACGGAAGAAGACGCCAAGGAAATCGAGGCTTCCAAGTATGACCTTGCTTATGTTGCTCTCGACGGCAACATCGGCTGCATGGTCAATGGTGCCGGTCTTGCCATGGCAACGATGGACATCATCAAGCTCTATGGTGCAGAGCCTGCGAACTTCCTCGACGTTGGCGGCGGCGCCAGCAAGGAGAAGGTGACGGCCGCATTCAAGATCATCACGGCCGATCCTGCGGTTGAAGGCATCCTGATCAACATTTTCGGCGGCATCATGAAATGCGATGTGATTGCCGAGGGTGTGATTGCCGCGGTCAAGGAAGTGGGCCTGAAGGTTCCGCTGGTTGTCCGTCTTGAAGGCACCAATGCCGAGCTCGGCAAGAAGATCATCAATGAAAGCGGCCTCAATGTCGTTTCCGCCGATGATCTCGATGACGCCGCTCAGAAGATCGTCAAGGCAGTCAAGGGCTAAAGAGCACGCCGATGACCACCCCATCGCCCCTTCGATCGGAGCATCAACGCTTTCAGGCCCTTCTGGGTTCGTTTGAAGGCGAAGAGCAGGTTTCGGCGACGCCCTGGACACGTGCCGGGGCGGCCAAGGGATATCTTTCCGCCGAGACCGATCTCGGCGGATTGTTTCTGAACCAGACCTATCGTCAGGTTCGCGATGGCCAGACGACATTCGAAGCCCGGAACATTTTCGGCTTCGATGTCAATGACGGCACCTATAAGCTGTATCAGTTCGATACCGTCGGCTTTGTCCCGCCCGCTCCGGCGACGGGGACTTGGTCCGGCGACGAACTGGTTCTGGAAAAGTCGTCACCGCGCGGCAGGGCCCGCAGCCGCTATCAATTCGAAGATCAAGACCGGTTCCGGTTGCGTGTGGAATTTGCACCGGCCGGAAGCGACATCTGGCAGGACGTTGTCAGCGGTGTTTACCGCCGCATCGTGCCTGTCGATCACCAATAGAAAAGGTCTCGTATGTCCATTCTCGTCAACAAAGACACCAAGGTTCTCGTGCAGGGCCTGACCGGCAAGACCGGAACATTCCACACCGAACAGGCTCTGGCCTACTACGGTACCCAGATGGTTGGTGGTATCCACCCGAAAAAGGGCGGCGAGACCTGGGAAGGCAAGTTGCCGACCGGTGCCGGTGCCCAGCTGCCGATCTTTGCGTCGGTTGCCGAAGGCAAGGATCGCACCGGTGCCAACGCCTCGGTCATCTATGTGCCGCCGGCAGGTGCTGCCGAAGCCATCATCGAAGCGATCGATGCGGAAATCCCGCTGATCATCTGCATCACCGAAGGCATTCCGGTCATCGACATGGTTCGCGTCAAGGCCCGCCTCGAGCGTTCCGCCTCACGCCTGATCGGCCCGAACTGCCCTGGTGTCCTTACCCCGGAAGAATGCAAGATCGGCATCATGCCGGGCAATATCTTCCAGAAGGGTTCGGTGGGTGTTGTATCGCGCTCCGGCACACTTACCTATGAGGCAGTGTTCCAGACAACGAATGAAGGCCTTGGCCAGACAACCGCAGTCGGTATCGGCGGCGATCCTGTAAAGGGCACCGAGTTCATCGACATCCTGGAAATGTTCCTGGCTGACGAAGCCACCAAGTCGATCATCATGATCGGCGAGATCGGCGGCTCGGCCGAGGAAGACGCAGCCCAGTTCATCGCGGATGAAGCCAAGCGCGGCCGCAAGAAGCCGATGGCCGGTTTCATTGCCGGGCGTACGGCTCCTCCCGGACGCACCATGGGCCATGCCGGCGCGGTTATCTCCGGCGGCAAGGGCGGTGCGGAAGACAAGATCGCAGCCATGGAAGCGGCTGGCATCCGGGTGTCGCCATCGCCGGCACAGCTCGGCAAGACATTGGTTGAAGTCCTCAAGGGCTAAAACCCAAGCGGGCGGATTTCCGCCTGCAGCAAAGACCAAGACGGATCGGGGCGGCTGTTCGCCCTGATCAATTCAGGGGGATTTCCCGGCAAGGGCCGGAAACCTCAACCCAGAGTGTTCCGGGGCACGATGTCCTGGACGCTCTCATCAAGGGAGACGGAGCGGGTGCTCCGGTCACACACATGGCACGTCAAGAACAGGCCAACGACATTTTCGCGCTCACATCATTTCTCTATGGTGGCAATGCTCACTATATCGAGGAGCTGCATGCGCAGTATGAGCAGGACCCGGGTTCGGTTGGTCCCGAGTGGCAGGAATTCTTTGCCAATCTCAATGACAGCAAGGCCGATGTCATCAAGAACGCGCAGGGCGCGTCCTGGGAGAAGCCGAACTGGCCGATTGCCGGCAACGGCGAACTGGTTTCGGCGCTTGACGGCAACTGGGGCGAAGTCGAAAAGCACATCACCGACAAGCTGGAGGCAAAGTCGGACAAAGGTGGCGCCGCACCCGTTGCCGAGGATGGT